>JAUHZM010000190.1 GCA_030426005.1 Gammaproteobacteria bacterium | reverse complement strand
GTATTCACCGTATTGGAGTACGGCGGCCGCATCGCCTCTGAACTCAATTTACCCCGCCCCAAACGCGTCACACCGAAGATTCGTGGCGAGATTGCGGCACTACTCAAACCCGGCGACATTTTGGTCACTCGCCACCGCCGCGCGTTGACAAATTTATTCCTGCCAGGCTTTTGGCCGCACGCCGCGTTGTACGTTGGTTATGACACTGATCGCACCCGAATGGGGATCGAAATCACATCGGAGAACGCAGCCCATTGGTGCGAGATGAACTGCACATTGGAAGCACTTAAAGACGGCGTGCACTTCCGTCCGCTGTCAGACACTTTGAGCGTCGACGCATTCGTGGTATTGCGTCCAAATTTCACCACCGAGCAGATCGCTACCGCCTTACAGCGTGCCAGCACTCATCGCGGCAAGGGCTATAACTTTGATTTTGATTTTTTTCGCTCCGACCATCTTGTGTGCACCGAAGTGGTGTATCGTGCGTTTGATGGCCTTGCTGGACGAGAAATGCCATTACAGGAAAGAATGGGGCGCAAAACCCTATCGGCAGAAGACTTACTAGATCTGGCGCTTGATACTGATTGGGCCGAACCAGTCGCAATTTTCGGCGTTGCAGACAGTCAGCATCAGGTAGTTAGCGGCCCCAATGTGCACAAAATTTTACACGCCAGCTACCGTTCTGAGAAAGCACATGAAACGGTGAATTGAGCCAAATTCGCATACCGTTTTTTGCCACTGTGCGTTATCCTCTGGCTGTTAAATTGCACCCAATCCACGCATATGAACCAGATTCCAACCTTAGATATCACCGACTTTGAGCGGGACCCTGAGGCCTTTACCCAAGCCTTCAAAGCGGCGTACACCGAGTGGGGATTCGCTGGCATCACTGGCCACGATATCGACGCCGAGCAAATTCGTGCGGCGTTTGATGCCGCGGCAGATTTTTTTGCCCTGCCCGTTGAGGTGAAGTCGAAATACGAAACCGACGCAGCCGGGCGCTCCAGAGGCTACGTGCCTTTCGGCACCGAGAAAGCCAAAGACGCACAACACGCTGATCTCAAAGAGTTCTATCACGTCGGGCGTGAGAATCCGGCAGCCGCGCACTTAGCGGACAACGTGTGGCCAACTGAGGTCGCTGCATTTCGCACGAGCTTTGAATCCTTATTTCAGGCGCTGGACGCCCTGGCGCACCGTGTACTTAGCGTGTTCGCACTGAGTCTGGCGCTCCCGCAGGACTATTTTGAATCGCGAGTGGATCAGGGTGAAGCATTATTGCGTATCTTGCATTACCCGCCCATCACCGACACGGAGGTACCCAATCTGCGTGCTGCGGCGCATGAAGACATTAATCTGCTTACCCTGCTGGTCGGCTCGGAACAGGACGGCCTAGAAGTGCTGAGCCGTCGTGGCGACTGGGTACCCATCAGCATGATCAAAGGCACTATCATCTGTAACGTTGGCGACATGCTACAGCGACTCACCAACGGCGTGCTGCCATCGACCACGCACCGCGTCGTGAACCCAAAAGGTGATAAAGCACGCACCAGTCGTTATTCGATACCGTTTTTCATGCACCCGAATCCGGATATGTCACTGGCCTGCTTACCGCAGTGTGTAAGCGAGGAAAACCCGTTACGCTATCCACCAACAACAGCGAGTGAGTACCTGAACGAACGACTGAAGCAAATTGGGCTAATCAAATGAGCGGACGGATTCTCAACATCGGCTCGATCAATATCGACTATGTGTATCGCGTTCCGCACTTTGTACAACCGGGTGAGACACTGGCAAGCCAGTCTTTTGCTTCGGGCCTCGGTGGCAAAGGCGCAAACCAGTCAGTGGCCATCGCTTCGGCAGGCGGTCAGGTAACGCATCTTGGCAAGGTCGGCTCGGCGGATACTTGGGCTATTGAGCAACTCAGTCAAGCAGGGGTTGACACCTCGCTCATCGAAACCACCACAGGTGCCAGCGGTCACGCGATCATTCAGGTTGATGACCAAGGCGAAAATGCCATCGTTTTACATGCCGGTGCAAATCACGAATTAGGCCTAACCCGGCTACGCGCTGCGCTGACAGCGAATCGGGACGCAAAACTGCTGCTGATGCAGAACGAGTGCAACCTCCTAGCCGAAAGTCTACAACTGGCAATCGAACTTGGCCTACCATGTGCATTGAATCCTGCGCCCATGACCCGCGACATCAACCAGCTGCCATTAGAGTCGCTCGACACCTTAATTGTCAACCGGGGCGAAGCCGCCGCATTGGTGGGCACGGATCAAACCGACAAATTAGTCGGTGAGCTGAAATCACGTTTTACGCAAACGCGGGTTGTGCTCACCCTTGGTGGCGCTGGCTCAATACTGATTCACAAACAGCAGGTGTATGAGTGCCCTGCGGTGGCCACCGAGGCGGTTGACACCACCGGCGCTGGCGATACCTTCGTCGGCTATTTTCTTGCCGGTGTCGTTGCCGGCATGTCAGATCAAGACAGTTTGCACCGAGCATCTCGCGCTGCCGCCATCGCAGTATCACGCCCCGGAGCAATTAACGCCATCCCTACTTTGACAGAACTTAATTAGGAACCTTGCATGCCAAAAATTATTTTGGACACCGACCCCGGCATCGATGATGCACAGGCGATTGCATTCGCAATCGCTCACCCAGATATCGAATTACTGGGTTTGACCACCGTTTTTGGTAACGCCGAGGTCGATATCACCACACGAAATGCGCTGCATATTTTGGACGTGTTTGGACAACCTCAAATTCCAGTTGCGCGTGGTGCGTCAGACCCGTTAACTCAAGCGCGCTACCCAGCGCCGGATTTTGTACACGGCATAGACGGCCTCGGTAACGTCGACATCAAGCAACCCAGCACTGCGCCAATCTCAGAAAGCGCGGCCGAATTCATAGTACGCATGGCGAGCGAACAGCCTGGTGAGATTACCTTGGTCGCTATCGGGCCACTTACCAACATCGCACAGGCGATCAATCTCGACCCAACGTTGCCAGGAAAAGTGAAATCATTGGTTGTCATGGGCGGCAGCGTTTCGCACCCGGGTAACGTCACACCCTTGGCCGAAGCTAATTTCTTTAACGACCCGCATGCCGCCGATCTGGTATTTTCACACGATTGGCCTGCCACGATTATCGGTTTGGACGTCACCCTGCAAACCGTGTTGCGAGATCAAGACCTCGCGATAATCCGCGACACCGCCGGCCAAGCAGGCCAATTTCTCTGGGACACCAGTCGTTTTTATATCGATTTTTATGCCAGTCGCCTTGCGCGGCTTGGTTCTACTGATCGGTCCTGTGCAATGCACGATGCCAGTGCGCTGGTTTACACCGTCCTGCCTGAGGCATTTCAAGTAGTTTCGGGACCAACCCGCGTTATCACCGACGGCATTGCCGCAGGCCAGCTGTCCGTCGACACACAACAAGAACCGTATGTGATCCCCGCCTGGAGTGACCGCCCGCATACCTCAGCCGCAATTGGTGTGGCCGCACCACGCGTTCTCGACACCTTCCTAAGCACCATCACTAACCATTCATTCGACTGATTTTCACCGCATGGCCAAACTGTATTTTTATTATTCGACCATGAACGCGGGTAAATCCACGACGTTATTGCAATCAAGCTTTAACTATCAAGAGCGTGGCATGAATACCCTGTTGCTCACTGCGGCTTTGGATGACCGCTACGGGAAAGGCAAAGTCAGCTCACGAATTGGCTTGTCCCAACCAGCGGATCTTTTCAGCCCCGATGTGGACTTGTTCGAACACATCGAACGCAAACGCAAAGCCGCTGCGATCCATTGTGTTCTCGTCGATGAGTCGCAGTTTCTGCGTAAAGATCAGGTTTGGCAGCTGAGTGATGTGTGCGATCGACTCGGCATCCCCGTACTTTGCTACGGGATTCGCACCGACTTTCAGGGCCAGTTATTTGAAGGTAGTAAATGGCTACTCGCGTGGGCTGATGTATTGATCGAGCTGAAAACCATTTGCCACTGCGGCAGCAAGGCCAACATGGTGGTTCGGGTGAACGAAAAAGGTGAAGCAATCCGCCAAGGCTCTCAGGTAGAAATCGGCGGCAACGACCGCTATATATCGCTTTGCAGAAGGCATTTCAAACAAGCCTACCTAAGCGATGACAGCTAAAAAAGACGATTTTTAAAATTATTTGAATCCAATCTGAACAGAGTTGCATCTAAGTTTACAGATACACCACAACGGTGATCTTAAACATCAACTCAACTTAATTGGAGATAAATAATTATGAAACGCATTGTGTTAACCGTAAGTTTGGCGACAAGTTTGTTGTTGAGCAGCCTGGCACAGGCAAGTGACGCGTCGGTTGCACCATCACCGGCCCGCAAGATCGATACGATCACTGTTGTGTCTCAGGGCGACCCCGCGAACTATGAAATTTATAGTTTAAACCACACCAAAGCGGCCTTGCAGGAATCTGTAGAGCTGATGGTTGATACCATCTCAGACCGAGTTATTTCACGGGAAGACGATAATCTCGCCATCGCCGCAAGCGCCGGCTCTGCAATCTAATGTTGTGGGCTACAGTGAGGTGGCTGTCTCCTGATCACAGACAGCCATCACACCGAAAAGGGTACACAGACTTTCAATCAAACGACACACCCGATGATCACTAAACACCATGCTCAAGCATGGTGTTTTTTTATGTGTTGCGAATTTAGTTTGGACGATAATTCGGATACACGTAGGCTTCTTCTTTTTCAATCCGCTGACTTAGCGCATCACCCATCTGAGTTAACTTATCCACAAACACAACGTCATACACTGCGTCTTCTTTAACGGATTCTTCTAAAAACCGCATAATCGAACGACCGATTTTATCCATTTCGGATTTGACCGAGGTGACCGCTTGCTTGGTACTGGGCTTCTTGGCAGATTTACGCAAGTAGATATACAACGAGGTATTTTCTTTGAGCAAATGATCTACAAATTGCTCTTTAAATTTCAAAAGCAACTTCCGCGTGAGTTCTGTTTTGTGGTTCTGCGCTGCAGCCAGTGCCTTCCAATAAACAGCCATTAGTTCCTTGTGCTCTTGCTCGAGCGTTGGTACCAAGGTTGATTTATACGCAATGCGGGTATTCGGGGCAAAACTTTCCTGAGTTTCGTTCACAGTTTTGGGCACGGCACCTTTCATTTTCTCGGGCGCCAGTCGGTCTAGCAATTTGTCTAACATTGAGCCTGCTCCTGGTATGGTTTTCACGTAGGAAAATTGAGTTACTACGGGCCTCCCAACCAGGTCCGATACTGGACAATATACAACAAACGCATGATATTAATGCGAATTTTTAAAATTATTTGCGGTAATCAGAGCAAGATTCGCATTTAATACGGCGCTAACCTTCAATAGATTCGAGACGGAATTATATTACTTCGCCTTCTCGAAGGGTTAATACTTCAAAACCGCTCTGCGTAACCAATATCGTATGCTCCCATTGCGCCGACAATCCACCGTCGGCCGTACGCACGGTCCAGCCATCCGACATGGTACGTGCACGGGCGCTACCCTGATTGATCATCGGCTCTATCGTGAACGTCATACCAGGTTTTAACACCAAGCCAGTGGCAGGACGACCGTAGTGTAATACCTCTGGTGCTTCGTGCATCTCGCGTCCAATCCCATGACCGCAGTACTCTCGAACCACACTGTAACCCGCTCGCTCAGCGTGCTTTTGAATCGCAAAGCCAACATCGCCCAACCGTGCGCCGGGCTTAACCGCTCGGATGCCACACAACATGGCCTGATAGGCATTGTCTACCAGCGCGCGCGCCGCAGTGGATGCCTCTGGCATGATATAGGTCTGACTCGAGTCAGCGATGTAACCACCGTACTCCAATGTGACATCAAAATTCACAATATCCGTCTGCCCGAGTACATCGTCTTTACTTGGTATGCCGTGGCAGATCACGTCGTTAATCGACGCGTTTAACGCATAACGGTAACCATACTGACCAATACTCGCAGGCCGTGCATTCAACTCAGAACAAATATACGCGGTGACAAAGTCATTCACCGCCATCGTCGAAACCCCAGGTTTCACAATCGTTTCCATGGCCTTAAATACGTCGGCGAGCAACCGCCCGGATCGACGCATGGCCTCGATCTGAGACGCCGATTTGATCTTTACCTTGTTCATGACGTGCGCTGAATCGCCCCTTCGCTT
>JAUHZM010000189.1 GCA_030426005.1 Gammaproteobacteria bacterium | reverse complement strand
CTGACATCCGCGTCTGTCACACCAAAGATCGCAGGCACGCCCCACTCATCGCGAATAATCTCAACGTCGTAGTCGGACGCATTCGCACTCAATTCTGCGGCACTGGGGTTTGCTGGCAAGGGGTCGTATAACCAACTCGCCACCACCAAAATCAACAACGCTAGGCAAAGCGAACCCAGTTTTAAATACTTCATGCTGATGTGGCGGCTGATGGCCGACGCTTTTCGATTAAGCCAAGCGGGCGTTGGTCTGGATCTTCGATAAACGCCATCCACTCCTGAGTGCCGTCGTCATGCTGATGAATTTGATGTGGCATCTGCATAATCGTAATACCTGCCGACTGGAAAGCCTCAATGCTGGCATCTAGGTCAGGAACTTCAAAGTACAGAATGGACTCCGGCTGTGCGGACTCCGCCTGCGACAACATGAGCCGTACTCCGTCGCAACTCAGAAACGCCATGCCCTCAAACTGAAACAAGCATTGCAGCCCCAGATGTTGCTGGAACCAGTTAACCGCCCCTTTCACATCGGACACTGTGCGGGCGATTTGCCCTATTCGAGATGCAACAACGGGCATACTCTCCTCCGCGCCTGTTCGGCAAATATAATCGTCTAGTTATTCTAAAATCACCCAACTGGGTGATTTATTGTGACAGCGATAGGCGTAGCATACCGTATATGCCGCCCTACACGGTACCCAGCAGTACGCTGGCAAATGGATGATTGATTAAATAAGGAGCATGATGATGTACTCAGAGCAAATTGACATAACGAAACTAACCCCACTGCAGGCCAAAGTGTTGTCACGCATTGCGTTTCAAACTTGGCGACGCACTGATCGGCGCGTGGCCTTACAAGACCCTGAAGTTTTGACTAAGCTCGAAATTATTTTGCGTCAAGCCCGCGAGCACACCTTGCTGCTAGAGCTACTATCTCTGGCCGACGAACTGCGCGACCTCGGGACGATCTGTATCGGCACTGAGCGCGTGGTGGAAGACTTCCAGGAACTCGGCGTCTGCGTGTCATACGCAGCCTAAAACATCGCTTTCTAGAGTCGGACCTCGTGCGATTTCCGCAAATCGTCAAGCCCAGTTTTGATTAGAGTGGTCATGATATCGTGGTCAAGGCCGTCTAGGTTTTTCAGGTACAGACACGACTTGCCAAGCTTATGCGGTCCGAGTTGCGATAACAAGTCAGCATAGTTTTCATACCCAGGCATGATATACAGCACGGGCCCACTTTTACGCATTGCAAACCCTGACGCCATAAACTGGCCCTCGTCGCCATTGGCACGGTAGTAAGTGTATTCCCCATAGCCAATAATGCTGCCGCCCCACATTTTGGGCTCTGCTCCCGTCGCCTGTCGGAACAGTGCGTCAAGCTTGATTGCGGCCTGACTAACCGAATCAGGGCTAAGACTCGCAATATAGTCCAACACACTACTGTCGTTCTTGGCGGTCTTGAGTGCTACTTTTTTTGGCATACAACCCTCCTATTTTTCAGAATCAAGTCAGGAAACCTGAGGAGATTCAATATCTATGGCTGTGGCCTGTTCAATGACTTGCGCTTGATAAGTTGGTTTGCGTGTATCAATGACCACGGTTTCAGAAATCTTGTCTTGAATCGCCTGGCGATTAACATCCCAATACACTTGTAAGTAGCCAAGCAAGCCAGTAGCCAAACCGGCACCGTAGCCACCATAACGCCCGAAACTATCCCACAGTGATAGATCCCGACCATCGATACGAATAATTCGTGTGCCAACAATCCATTTGCCAACTGTTTTACCGTTCAGCCACGCAACGCAAATGGTGAAGTAGACTGCCGCCCAACCAAAACTGATGCCTAGGTCCGCAAACACACCACGCAACCAATCGATCACACTGGGTGTTAGTACCTCCGTCGATTTCGGTTTCGCATCGCCAACGCCAAGGTCCACTTTTAACGCTGGCACACCGGTCTCTTCCGCGGCTTTCGCCAAATCCGCTTGTGCATCAGACAATGCGTCCACGGCCTCCTGTTCGTTACGGCTTGTGTCTTCGGTGTCGTCGTTTACATTGACCACCGCCTCAAGCCCGGCAAATTTTACTATAGAATCTTCCGTTACCGTTGCCGCCGTGGTCACGATCACCAAGCATATAAATGCGAGCGTGCATAAGAGTATGCCGCCAACCATCCGTTTACCGCGACGCAATAGTTGCAGACCAGCAACAAGCGAGACCAATCCTGTGACACCGACCAGCACGACCCCGCTTAACATTGCGATTAAGCCAACTACCATGAGATCCAATAAAATACCGATCATTCGTTTGGTTGGACTGGCGAGTGCCTTACCCAATAATTTTTCCGATACTTTGAAATCGTACGGCGTGATATACCGCTTGAGATCCTGCGATTTTTGCATTCAATACTTACCAATCATCTGAATTAATTGACATCAGTCCGACAACCGAATCTTAGTCGATTTTTTTGATCGCGACCTCATCTAATCTCCACCAAAATGGTATACATTATGTCCATCATCAACCGATAGGTGCTCCCCATGACTGCTCCATTACGCGCCATACCTGGTGAAAACGGCCTACCGGTCGTCGGCCATACTCTACAGTTTATCCGTAATTGCAATTCACTGTTTCAAGAAATGCACGGTAAGTATGGTCCCGTATACTTTAATCGTTACTTGTCCACTCGGGCTGTGCATTTGATGACGCCCTCAGGCAACGAGTTTGTGTTACTGGATCGCGATAAAAATTTTTCCAGTCGACGTGCATGGAACAAGTCACTCCGCCACCTATTCCCCAACGGCCTGATGTTACGTGACGGTGACGAGCATCGTCAGCATCGACGTTTGATGGGCGCGCCATTTAAAGCCAGTGCGTTAAAGGGGTATGTCGAAGACATGAACCCATCCATCGCCAGCACGGTGACCGGCTGGGGTTTACAACGAGATTTTCGATTTTACCGAGCAATCAAAGCTTTAACACTGGATCTGGCTGCGAATATTTTTGTTGGTCAATCACTGAGCCGCGAATCGCAACGCGTCAACCGTGCGTTTGTGGACATGGTCGACGCCTCCATGGTGGTGGTTCGGTATCCAATGCTGGGGAATAAGTATCAGCGTGGACTCGAGGGGCGAGCATACCTTGTGGATTACTTCGGCTCCCGTATTGCTGCAAAAAAGCAGTCAGACGACACCGATATGTTCGCGGAGATTTGCCGCGCGCAAGACGACGATGGCACGGGTTTCAGTCACCAGGACATCATCGACCACATTATTTTCCTGATGATGGCTGCACATGACACCACCACGAGCGCCTTGTCCAGTGTGTGTTTCGCATTGGCCAAGCACCCTGAGTGGCAAGCACGCATTCGTGATGAAGCCCGGGCACTTGGTGGCACGCAACTGAGTTACGAACAAATGCCGGAGTTTGAATCTGCCGAGCTGGTATTTAAAGAAGCTCTGCGTTTGTATCCGCCGTTACCAGTGATTCCGCGGCAGGCACTGCAAGACTGTGAATTTGAAGGCTTCCAAATCCTACGCGGTGATCAAGTGTTTGTGAGCCCGTACTGGACGCACCGAACGCCGGAGATTTGGACCAAACCGGAACAATTCGACCCTGAGCGATTCAATGCCGAGCGCGCGGAAGATCGAATCCACAAACACGCGTGGATTCCGTTTGGCGGCGGTGCGCATAAGTGTCTTGGTCTGCGGTTTGCCGATTTTCAGGTCAAGCTGGTCTTATTTCACCTGCTTCGTCATTACGAAATCAGCGTTAAACCTGGCTACGAAATGCCATACCAACCAGCACCGATCGGTAAACCAATCGATCTACTACCCTTGCAACTGAAACCGATTCATCCGCGGCGTGCTGCAGCTTGATTACCAAATGCCTGGTTCAGTTCGCCCTTGAACTGGGCATTTAGCAACCTCAAAGTTCGGTTCGACACCGGCCCGACGTTGAGCTTGATAATCGCGTGTTACTGACAACACCGTGCGCGTGAGCAATACCAACGCCACCACGTTGATCACCGCCATTAAGCCAAATGCCATGTCCGCCGTGGCCCACACTTGACGTAACTCCACGTTACAGCCAATAAACATCATACTCAGAAAAATAAGCGTAAAACCGTGACGCCCCCAGCGCGTGTCTAGCTTGAAGAAATGCAGATTACTCTCTGCGTACGCGTAGTTACCGACAATCGAGGTAAAACCAAACAGACAGATCGCCATCGCGACAAAGTGACCACCAAAGGGGCCGATATGCTCGGTCATCGCGCGTTGAGTCATGCGAATCCCTTCCATCTCACCGGTCAATGAACCATTAGCCAACAGAATCACAAACGCAGTACAGGTGCAGATAATGAGCGTATCAAAAAATACGCCAAGCATTTGCACATACCCCTGCGACGCCGGGTGATTGGGCGTTGGCGCCGCTGCTGCGGCCGCCTGCGGCACACTGCCAGCACCAGCCTCATTGGAATACAAACCGCGCTGGATTCCATTCTTCAACGCCGCTGCAAAAGTACCTGCGCCCGCCTCCTGCCACCCAAAGGCAGAGCTAACGATTTGCCATAATAGATCTGGAAGCGCCGACCAATTAGCCACACAAATTCCCAGTGCGGTTAGCACAAACGCAGCGCCCATAAACGGCACCACCAGCTCCGAAAATCGAGCCACCGACCGCAGGCCACCAACCACAATTACTGCCGCTAATACCGTCAGTGCCAAGGCGGTGTAGACCACCGGAAAGGCATAACTGTGATTTAAGGCGTCGGCAATCGTGTTAGCTTGAGTGGCACTAAATACAAACCCATAACCAAAGAGTACAAAGCACGAGAACAAACCCGCCAGCCAACGATTGTTCAAACCTTGTTTAATGTAATACGCAGGACCACCTCGAAACTCCTTATTAGCGTCTCGCACTTTGTACACCTGTGCCAGCAAGCTCTCTGCAAACCCAGTGGCCATCCCTAATAACGCAATCATCCACATCCAAAAGATCGCCCCAGGGCCACCTAGGGATATGGCAATCGCGACCCCGGCCAGATTGCCAGTGCCGACCCGGGCAGACAAACTCATGCACAAGGCTTGAAACGAGCTAATCCCGTCTCGTTCTGCGTTGCGACTGCGCTTAAGCAGGCTGAACATGTGCCCAAATTGCCGCAGTTGGAGGAGCCCCAAACGGATAGTAAACCAAACGCCGACCGCGATAAGTGCATACACAAGAATCGCGCCCCACAGCACGCCGTTGACTTGGGAGACAAGGTTATAAATCATGTGGTTTTCTCGTTGTTACTAGATATGGCGAAGGCAGCTCTGCTCACTTAGTAGACGCATAGTCCGACACCATAAATTCGACGGCGGCGTGAGCATGAATGGTGGTCGTATCGTACAACGGCAGCGCGGTGTCTGTCTGGTTTACCAACAACCCAATTTCAGTGCACCCTAGAATCACCGCAGTCGCGCCTCGAGATTGCAAATCATCGATAACAGCCAGGTACGCTAATCGCGATGCATCAAGTATTTTACCCTGGCAGAGTTCCTCGTAAATTACTTGATGTACCAGCGCACGCTGATCTGAATTGGGAATGATGACCTCTAAACCGGCAGCCTGTAAGCGCCCCACATAAAAGTCCTGCTCCATAGTAAACGCCGTACCTAATAGTCCGACCGTGTGCACACCATCGCGTATGAGTGCCGCCGCAGTGGCATCAGCAATGTGCAGTAGAGGGATCTGGATGGCAGCCTGAACCTGCTCAGCTACTTTGTGCATGGTATTGGTGCAAATCAATAGGCCTTGTGCACCAGCGCCTTCAACCACCTGGGCCGCGTCACTCAGGATTGTGCCTGTTGCAGCCCAATCGCCTGCGTGTTGCAAGCGTTCGATCTCAGCAAAGTCCACACTGGACAGCAGCAATTTAGCCGAGTGTAAGCCGCCGAGTTGAGATTTTATTCCTTGGTTTATTGCCTGATAGTACGTCACCGTACTCTCCCAGCTCATGCCACCCAGTAAGCCGATTGTTTTCATCTATCTGTTCCAGTGTTAATCATGCATGCACGTTAGGACAAAGTGCGCTACAGTCGCGAACCTCGCAAGCTACAACGAGTCCACCTGTAATGCAAACTCCGATTAAACTGATTCTGCTGTCCGTATTTGTTTCCGGTGCCACAGCTGCATGGCTTTGGCTAGCACCGAAGCCAGACAGCGGCAC
>JAUHZM010000005.1 GCA_030426005.1 Gammaproteobacteria bacterium | reverse complement strand
TATACAGCCGACTGAACCGAAACACACTCATTTATCTGAGTACGAAACGGCCTCAACAACTTACCTCTTTTGGTGTAAAACATACGCTGTACGCCTACGATATCGCGCGTCAACAATCCACTAAACTCTATGAAACCGGCGTAGATACCTTTCCGTTCCGTGCTCAGGTTGTACAGATGTTGAAAAACTCAAATCTGGTTTATGTTGGGTTTCAAGGCAAGTTGATAGCAACGGATGGGACAGAACGCGGAACACGGATCCTTGCTGATTTTGGCGAGCTATTGGTCGGCAGCGCATCGGGCAATTTGTTCAACGTATTTTTGTTAAACGAGACAGCACAAACAAGCCAACGAATTTTCTTCGTTGTTCTCGATCGAGATACTGGGCTGGGACGCGTATGGGATAATCAGGTATGGCAGTCCGATGGTACCGTCAGTGGTACCAGGCCAATTACCCCTGCGAGTGAATCTGCATATACGTTTCCATTTACCGCTAAGCATTCTGGGCGAACTCAAATCTATTTTTTCGTCACCGAAGATCAATTAGTTTTACAAAAGGCTAGCGGCACTGCGACCTCCGAAGAGGTACACCGTTTTGGCACTGACGCGAGTTATGTGCATTCACTGGTAGCGTCAAACAAGGGTCACTTCTTCTGCATTAACTCAGGTCGTTCGCCAAGCAGCGCCGCCGAATCTGGTGAATTGTGGCGCCTCTCTAACAGCGGCCAAGTCGATAAAATACTGTCGCTATCAGGAATGTGCCGAGCGATGTTGGGTACGAACACCGGTGTTTATTTCCAAGATGATGAGGGCATCAACTTCACTAACGGACATCCAGGAAACCTGCGTCGCTTACTGGATGGCCAATCCTTAGACCCCGGTTTACGCTGTGTCTTGGGCGACGGCAATAATGTCTACTTCACCGCACGAAGTACACAGCATGACGCTGGAAATCGACTTTTCCATGTACAGCAAGGTTCAACGATCATGGATATAAGTAAACAGGCAGTTAACGGGTCCGCAGCGCGCAACATCGTCATCAAAAGTTGCTCATCTGAACATATCGGCCTATCGAATAGCAGCACTAACACCGAAACCTACTTTTACCTCTACGATCTGAAGAATAGGTCGTCAAAAAAAATTAACCGACTCAAATTGGACCCGAATGTTTCCATGCTTCACCCGATCAGTGCATCACATGGTGCCAATATCGATACCGAAGCCGACCTACTTTTAGAATGGATGGGTATGCCGTTTTTTGTCGTTCCTGAAATAAACACAGGTCACCTACCTGCCTTGGACTTGCTACTAGACGACGATGCGGAATAGGTGAATCTCTCTGGTGAGCCCACCTGGACTCGAACCAGGGACCAATGCCCGTTGTTATAAAGAGGTGAGTCCACTGCACACAGCAGTGCTGGGAGTAAAATATTTGAGTTTTCTCTGGTGGGCCCACCTGGACTCGAACCAGGGACCAATGCCCGTTGTTATAAAGAGGTGAGTCCACTGCACACGGCAGTGCTGGGAGTAAAATATTTGAGTTTTCTCTGGTGGGCCCACCTGGACTCGTACCAGGGACCAATTCCCGTTGTTATAAAGAGGTGAGTCCACTGCACACAGCAGTGCTGAGAGTAAAATATATTAGCTTCTCTGGTGGGCCCACCTGGACTCGAACCAGGGACCAATGGATTATGAGTCCACTGCTCTAACCAACTGAGCTATAGGCCCCAGAGAAAAGAAAGACACGCTCCTCGAGCGAGGAGCGCAATGATACAAAATTAGTTTTGTTCGAGGAAGCTTTTTAAGTGTTCAGATCGACTTGGGTGACGCAACTTGCGCAATGCCTTCGCTTCGATCTGACGAATCCGTTCACGGGTTACATCGAACTGTTTGCCCACTTCTTCCAGCGTGTGGTCCGTGTTCATGCCGATACCGAAACGCATACGTAGTACTTTGGCTTCACGCGGTGTGAGGCTTTCGAGGATTTCAGACGTAGCGAACAACAAACCAGAAGTGGTTGCGGCTTCCATCGGCGCTTCGACGTTTTTGTCTTCAATAAAGTCGCCCAGATTCGAGTCTTCATCGTCACCAATTGGCGTTTCCATGGAAATCGGCTCTTTGGCAATTTTGAGCACTTTGCGGATTTTGTCTTCCGGCATTTCCATTTTTTCTGCCAACTCTTCGGGCAATGCTTCACGGCCTTTCTCTTGCAAAATCTGGCGTGAAATTCGATTCAGCTTGTTGATCGTTTCGATCATGTGCACTGGAATTCGAATCGTACGTGCCTGGTCTGCAATTGAGCGCGTAATAGCCTGACGAATCCACCAAGTCGCGTAAGTCGAGAACTTATAACCACGACGATATTCAAACTTGTCGACGGCCTTCATCAAACCGATGTTGCCTTCCTGAATCAGATCAAGGAATTGCAGACCACGATTGGTGTATTTTTTGGCAATCGAGATAACCAGACGCAAGTTTGCTTCGACCATCTCTTTCTTGGCGCGACGGGCTTTCGCCTCACCAATCGACATACGACGGTTAATGTCTTTAATCTCTTCGATCGGCACACCCAAGGTATCAACAATACGCTTCAACTTGGTTTGTGACATGACGATCATGGCTTGGTTGCCTTCGATTTCGTCTTTGTTTTTGGCAGCGGCCAACAATTTGTCGTACAGTTTTTCGTCGGTTTCGTTACCGACAAAAATCTCGATAAATTCTTTGCGCGAGATACCGGCCTCGGCCACGGCAATGTCCATAATGGTTTTCTCGAAACCACGAATCACCTCGACTTGCTCACGGATCATTTCCCAAAGATTCTCGATGATCTTTGGTACAAACTTGATCTCCATCAGGCCTTCGATCAACTCAGCCTGTACTTTACGCGCTTGCTTACTATCAAATCCGTGAGACTCTAGTGCCTTGGCATGACGCGCGTGCTGCTTACGCATCAATGTAAAACGCTCGACGGCTTCGTCCATATCGGGGCCGGTGTCGACCTGCTTCTCGGACGTATCATCGTCCTCATCATCATCGACGTCATCGCCATCATTGTCGCTGTCGTCGTCATCCGAATCGTCGTCGTTATTGTTGTTGTTCTGCGCTGCAGAACCAGACTGCACTGGATTCGGGTCGATTTCAGCATTTGGGTCGATGAACGCAACCAGCAGATCGGTTAGGCGCATCTCTTCTTTCTCGATTGCTTCGAACGCATCAAGAATCGTTTGAATCGCAGACGGACACGCGGCCATTGCCTCGGTTGACTGGCGAATACCGTCTTCGATGCGTTGCGCGAGATTGATTTCATCCGCGCGGGTCAACAAGTCAACCGTACCCATCTCACGCATGTACATACGTACTGGGTCGGTGGTGCGACCGAACTCACTCTCAACCGCAGTGGCGAGCACCGCGTCGGTATTGTCGTCATCTTCTTCGGCTTCTTTGTCAGCCGCAGCTTTGTGCAGCAACGTGTCGGCATCCGGCACACTGTCAAAGACGTCAATGCCCATGTCATTGATCATGTTAACAACCGACTCAATTTGATCGGTGTCGTTCATGTCTTCTGGAAGATGGTCGTTGATTTCTCGGTAAGTCAGGAAGCCCTGTTCTTTACCTTTGAGAATCAGACGTTTGAGTTCGGTTTTTTTGCTACTCGAATCCATTAATGGAACCTCATATCAGCCCCTGCACCGTTCATTCCGAACAGCACATACAGCCAAATCGTGTAATGGGTTTTAAATCAGGTTAACGCTTAATTTTATAACATATATTATGAAAATTCGCGTTTTTTACAGTGAAACTCGTGTTGTTTGGCCTTTTTAAATAGGGACTTAGTTACGATTTATCAAGTGCCATCACGATTTTAGGCTGTTTAAATAGAATTCTGTGAGTTGCTGCTTTCTGGCGCGCTCGGCTTCAGTCAGTTCCGTGATCTTGGCTTTCTTGATTAGCGCTTCCAATTCGCCATTAATTTGTTCCGGTTGCGAGCGATTAAAATCTTCGATAATGCGCTGATTATTCATGCGAATCAGGTGCACCGCTTCCTCATCGTCGAGTGTTTCTTTGTTGTGATGGGCATGATTTGCCAGCGACATCAGGGTGTCAAAGAAGCTCGCTTGGCGATACCGTTCTAGCAAGATCGCAGTGGTCGGTTTCTCAGCGGCCGCACAGACCGCATGAATCTCCTGAATCGTACCAATACCACGCACCTGGGCCTCCGGGATGGCATTCAAGACGGTAAATTCTTCATAGAACTGTGGATACTGCAAAATCAACGACAAGGCACGGCGAATCGGCGTTATGTAGGTATGCTGCTTATTCTGCGCTTGTGGCTTGACCTGACGCCGCGTCGAACCGATTGGTGGTGCAGGCGGTGCTTTGGCCGGTAACAAATCTGCTTCGTTCACTTGCGTGATTAATGCCAATCGATCAACCAACAACTTCTTCAACACACCCGTTGGCAGCTTATCCAGTAAGGGTCGTGCTAGCTTGCTGAGTTTGGCGCGCCCGTCGAGCCGATTTACGTCCGCTTGTGACTTCAGGGTATCAATTAAAAAGTCGGGCAAGGGCATCGCGTCGCGGACCAACGCTTCGAATGCCTCTTTTCCGATCTTGTTCACCATTGAGTCAGGGTCTTCGCCATCCGGTAGGAACAAAAAGCTCACCTGAAAACCGTCCTGCAACAATGGCAAACTGGTCTCGAGCGCTTTCCATGCCGCAGCGCGACCCGCCCGGTCCCCATCAAAACTGAAAGTAATGTTCTGCGTATGGCGAAACAGGCGTTGCAAATGCATGCTGGTAGTGGCCGTTCCTAAGGTGGCGACCGCATTATTAATTCCGGCTTCGGCTAAGGCCACCACGTCCATATAACCTTCAACCACCAGAACGCCGTCGGCCTCTTTGATCCCCGCCCGCGCGCCGTGCAAATTATACAATTCCGAGCCTTTATGAAAGATCGGTGTCTCCGGTGAGTTCAGATATTTTGGATTGCCGGCTTGTTCGTCGGATTTACCGAGCACTCGACCACCGAAGCCCACCACGCGCCCTCGGTGGTCGTGGATAGGGAACATGATCCGATGACGAAAACGATCATAGACCCGCTTTTTGTCGTTCTCGGTCAACATACCGGTATCCAGCAGCGCTTTTTGAGTCGAAGTTGTCGCACCGTGCGTTGACATTAGATTATCCCAACCCGGTGGGGCAAAACCAAGGCCAAAGTGCTTGGCAGTCTGACCGCTAATACCGCGCTGTTTTAGATAATCAATCGCTTGTTGCTTTTCAGCATGCGCTCGGAGTTGGTGCTGGTAGTACTCATTGACCGTATTCATCAGTTGATACAGGTCGATGCCTTGACTGACCTTAGGCTTCGGCGCATGACCTTGTGATTCCTCGGGAATTTCCATGCCGGCCAATGACGCCAGCTTTTCGATCGCCTCACGAAACTCCATGTGATCGTATTCCATCAAAAAGCCAATCGCCGTGCCGTTCGCTCCACAACCGAAGCAGTGATAAAACTGTTTAGCAGGTGAGACCGTAAACGACGGTGTTTTCTCGTTGTGGAAAGGACAACAGGCCTTGTAGTTGGCGCCCGCCTTTTTTAATGGCACGTAGCCATCAATCAGATCTACCACGTCCACGCGGTTTAATAACTGATCAATAAAATGTTGAGGGATACGTCCGGCCATGCCGATATTCTACCTCGACATGCTAGTGTCGGCGATGGGTTCTTAATTGCGAACGGATTTAATCGGCACCGAGCTCCAAGTTGAGTACACTACACCCATGCTAATCAAAACCGTCACAATAGAAGATCGTTACAATGGCCCTCCCAATTCCGCTAACGGGGGCTACACGGCCGGCTTGCTCGCACGTGAACTACGCGGTCCCGTGCAAGTCAGGCTGTTGAGCCCGCCGCCACTAGCGACGCCTCTTCGACTTGAGACAGACAGCGCAATGGCCTCGCTTTTCCATGATGATACGAAAATCGCGGAAGCAACGGTTTGCCAACTCGAGTCTCGAACTCCCGAGTGCCCTGACGAAGAGCGCATAGTAAATGCACACGGCACTTATCCGGATATTCACCACCATCAACTACCAAGCTGTTTTGTGTGTGGGCCGGCACGTAGCGCCGAGGATGGTCTGAGCATTTTTCCGATCCCATTCGACGACCATGGCGTTGGATGTTTATGGCGACCACATAAATCGGTACACGACGGATCAGGGCGTATTCCCAGCGAGATACTATGGGCTGCGATGGATTGCCCCGGCTATTTTGCCCACCGACAACCCGAAAACCTGATGTTACTCGGTTCGATGTCTGCAGAAATCTTCAATCTGCCGAAGGCAGATCAGACTTTTACTGTTTGGGGATGGCAGGACAGGGTCGATGGACGCAAATACTATTCCACCACGGCAATTTTCGACCAACAGGGTCAACTTTGCGGTAAATCGGAACAAATTTGGATTACACTAAGACCCAACTAAACATAAATCCGAACCAACCCCACAGAGTAGGGATACCCTGATGAAACAACGTATACTATTTCCACTGATCGCACTTGGCACGCTCTTGATTGCCGGTGCTGTTGACGCGAAAATTGTTACAACACCGGTAGGCAAACCTTGCAGCTCAATGTTCAACTACAAAGGTAAGGCCTACTTTTGTGCTGATCATCCACTCTATGGCAAGGAACTGCACGTTGCAGATGGCGGGCGATTCACCACAAAGATAGTTTCAGATTTGGATCCCGGCCTCGGTGGTTCGAATCCATTCGGCTTTTTTGAACTAAGAGATCACCTGTATTTCTTTGCAGAAACCACTGTTGACGGTTACGCACTATGGCGTACCGATGGTAGCGAGCGGGGTACAAAGCGCATTCGCTCAATCTCGCAAGATTTCGGCGTCTACCCATCACCGATGCAGTCGCTCAATGGAAAACGTGAAACAATCGTAGCTGAACTAGCCGGCACTGTGTATTTTGAGGGCTACGCCACGCCGCAAGAGATGGATTGGCGGGCCGAACCACAACTCCTATTTAGAACCGACGGCACAGCCGCGGGAACCGTTGAGATTGAAGACACCCGACTTGTTGAGGGTTACATCAGTGCCACCAGTTATTGGAACCGAACTAGTTACCAAGTGCATCAAGGAACACTTTTTTATCTTTCTTATGGTGAGTTACATCAAGTTTCAGGTGATAACAGCATTAAAGTTGCCGACATACCATTTGACTATGGTGGTAGCCCAACGCAATTCACCAATCTCATTTTTGGCAACAAAATGGTGCTCGCTGCAGATGGTGAAATTTGGCTGAGCAATGGTACTTCAAACGGGACGGTCGAGATGCCAGACGTTGAAGGCCCTAAGCCAAGCACACCGATTGCCGTTTTCAACAATAAAGTTCTCTATCAAAACTCCTTTTATCTTGATGGCACTAATTTACTACGCACTGTCGATCCTGGCCCAGACCCAACCCTTATTGAAGACACTGATGGAATTTTGAACTTAATATCCGAAGAAGGTGCTCTGCTTGAAGGCCGCCTAATATTTAGCAATCGAGGTAAGACTTTCACTACAGATGGCACGACGAACGGTACGCTGTCGGTCAACCGCACCAACATAAACTTTCCGCGTCAGGTGGGAGATACTTTTTTTGCCTTCAACGACGCGTACAACCCATCTAAGTTGGTTAAATTTTCTCCCCGATCTCTCTCAGTGAACCTGATCAAAGCAGGGCTTAACGAATCGTCTATGGTTGGAGAGACCACACCCGGGGTTTTGTTTACTGACAACCCAAGTCGGTATTCAACACACCTATGGGTGTCCGATGGCACCATTAGTGGCACACGGCTTATTAAACGCCTTAGCGGCACTAGCTATAGAATGAATGGCGTGCACCAAGAGGGCGGACGCGCATACATGATTAACCTGCCCAACGCTAATGGCAGTGCGAGAGAGCTTTGGCATTCTGATGGCACCAGCAGCGGCACTTACCGTCTCGATTTCCGGTACGGTGATGATGAGATTCCGGATGACTCAGCCCAGCGCAAGGCGATACCGCCAGTGCTTGACCTACTGTTGGATGACGAAGACTAAATAGGGACTACAGGCAGGTCGCGCGCGGAGCACAGCCGCGCTAAGTACGTGAAGCCAGAAGTGAGTTTGATGTTAACCGTTGAGCTTCGCTTTGATCAGTCCGCTCACTTTGCCCATATCGGCTTTTCCCTGTAGCTGACCTTTTAATACGCCCATCACTTTGCCCATGTCCTTCATGGACTCGGCACCGGTGGACTCAATCGCTTTGGTGATGGCAGCATCAACCTCTTCGTCGCTCAGCTGCTCAGGCATATAGACCATGAGATTATCGACGTGAATTTGCTCTTTCTCAGCCAAATCAGGTCGATCACCAGCCTTGAACTGACTGATTGCATCTTGAGACTGCTTGATCTGCTTCTGCAGAATCGCCATGACATCGTCGTCGCTCAGCTCAACCTGATCGTCAACTTCCTTGCGTTGAATGGCGGCTCGCAACATGCGAATAGACTCAAGCTGCGATGCATTCTTTTCACGCATCGCAGTTTTCATGTCTGCCAGAATTTGTTCTTTCAGCGACATTGACTAATCCTTCTACCTAAATAGAAGAAAGAAAAATCTTAGTACAAACGAGTTGTACGAATGCGACCGCGAGAAGCACGTTTCATTTCACGCTTCTTAGCTGCAGCGCCTTTGCGCTTACGAACTGACGTTGGCTTTTCGTAAAATTCACGGCGACGCATTTCAGTAAAGATTCCAGCTTTCTCGCAAGAGCGACGGAAGCGGCGCAGAATGACGTCAAATGGCTCGTCGTTTTTAACTTTAACTTGTGGCATATCTTCTTTTAACTTAATCTAAATTCTCTGCAAATGACAATTAGTCATTCAGGACGCGCGATTCTAGCCGTTTGAAATGGGTTTGTACACACTTTCTTGGCACAATTTAGCACTCAGCATCGCCAAATGCGTTGTGCGGCTACTTCATTCACGCAGGGAATTTACCAATCCAGGCTGTCATAGGGTCAGGCAGCTTTGTAGCATTGTAAATAACAATGCAGTTGGCTCACCATAATAGAACACGATCGAATCCAACTCATGGAAGGAATATCACCAGTGAAGACTACCTGTTTAATTGTATTTATAGCCCTAGCTTCAATTCCTATCCAAACTTCGTACGCAAAACAGGTAACCGTCAATGTAGGCCCATTGTGTAGTCCCATGGTGGAGTTTCAAGGAAAAATGTACTTTTGTGCAGAGCATCCAGCTCTGGGCAAAGAAGTACATGTTGCCGACGGCAGTCAATTTGGCACCAAGGTGCTACGTGATATCGATACTGGTCCAGGCGACTCCACGCCGCGCGCGTTTTTCAAATTAAATGGGTATCTGTACTTCTTTGCCGAGAATTCGGCGCTAGGGGAAGGTTTATGGAGAACCGATGGCACCAAGGAAGGTACCAAGATGGTGATCTCGATTTCGCAACAATTTGGCTACAGGCCGACGAAAGTGGTCGAGCAGATTGGAGGAAATGTCTATTTCGAAGGCACAACTTCCAACGACGATAAGCTTTTTGTAACTAATGGCGGAGCAGACGGCACTTTCTCAATCGATGTGCCCATTACAGATGGTCTATTTAGTTCGCTCGCAGCATTTTCAGCAACGACATATCAAGTCTACAACAACAAACTGTTTCTGCTTACCTTACGCAATCTCTATCGAATTGACTCGAATCAACAAGCCACGTTGGTGTATGAGAACTTACCGTTTGATGGAGACCAGTACCCGCTCACTCAGCTAACGAGATTGACGTTTCTCGGCAAAATGTTAGTTGAAGCCAATGGTGAGATTTGGCTGAGTGACGGAACTACCGCCGGCACACAACCGTATATCGCCTTACCCAATAACTACATTATGTCGCTGAGCGTCATAAACGACCGACTCATTTATGAAACCGGCATACCCAAATACCATAGCCCAACCCCAGAGCAAGAACCTTTACCATTGAGATTGATCGCTACCAATGGCTCATCGAGCGCCGTTCTAGAGGAATTCGAGCGTGACAATGTTTACTATGATTACGTCGAGTCTGTGGGGTATCAACGATCGCTTTCTTGGTACCATCATGGCATTGGTGAAAATGCCGTCGTGATTGGCACCGCGGGCAGCGTAAACACAACATTCAAAGTTCCGTTCCAATTAGATAGCAAGTGGCGTAATAATTATTCACGTGATCGATCTCCATCCGACCCCGCGCTTCGCACTATCGTTGAATATGCCGGAAAACTTTACGGCCACACATACGGCGGCATCGCTCGACTAGACCCAATCACACGTTCACTGCAAGCGCTTCCAAGCTCCGGCGTAGTGAATATTCTTGGCGCGGCGCAGCAAGGTGTTATCACCTTTTCCTGTCTCCCAAACTGCAGCTCTGGTAACAATGAAATTGGCATTATCCGCCAAAATGGAGCGCATACAAAACTAGCGAGTGTGGCTGGCAAAGACCTCTACGATGATGTCTATTGGAATAGTATTTATTCCAACAGCACTCACAGCTACTTCCAGCTAAGGCAGGCTGGCATCTGGCATACCAATGGCTCCGTAAGCGGCACTTACGCGCTAAAGATCACTTACGACGACGGCAAGCCTGAGTCACCAGAAACCGATGATTTTCCGATTTTACCCGCCATTGAGCTATTACTAGATGATGAGCCCGAGTCGGTCATTTGATATATTCCACCAAAATATCATGGAGGGAATAATGGTATGCAGAGAGTCTTATTGTGTATTTTTATAGTCTTGTCTTTGTCTCCAGGTAAGCTTCTTTTAGCTGGCCAAATCACGTCTAATGTTCAGTCACTGTGCAGCCCAATGGTCGAGTATCAAGGGAAAATGTACTTTTGCGCCGAACACCCAAGAATTGGCAAAGAAGTTCATGTTGCCGACGGCAGTGAATTTGGAACAAGAGTAATTCGCGATATTGACGCTGGGCCCGGCGACTCAACTCCACGTGGATTCTTCAAGCTAAAAGGCTATCTGTATTTCTTTGCTGAGAATACTGATCAAGGTGAAAGCTTGTGGCGAACCGATGGCACGAAGCAGGGCACCCAATGGGTGACTTCTATCTCACACCGTTTCAATTACTCGCCATCGAAAATTGTGTCCCAGATAGGCGATCGAGTCTATTTCGAAGGCGTAGGCGACGGTTATAGCCTATTTGTTACCGGCGGCAGAGCGGAAGACACTCATCAAATCGATGTCACGGTAATCAATGGCGTGTACCAGCTATACGAGAACTATTCATCGACTACTTATGCAGTGCATGACAATGAACTTTACGTCATCAGCGCTCAGACCCTTTACCATGTAAGTGCCAATCAATCTGTATCCGTTGTTTACTCCGGACTACCATACGACGACGTATGTGGCCCTCCAACACGCTTTACCGGTCTCGAGTTTCTAGGAAAAATGTTGATCGAAGCTGATGGCGAAATCTGGTTAAGTGACGGCACTAAGATTGGCACAAAGCCGTTTAAAGTGTTCCCAGCAAACCAAGTAACAGCAATGAGCGTAGTAGGAAACAAATTAATCTATGAAAATGGCCCAATTAGAAGATACTGCACAAGCTCTTTTCCTGATGGAGAGTATGCTGAAAACTTAGCGCTTATCGCTACCGACGGGCAAACAGAAACTCGTTTGATTACCCTTTCCCAGCCAGCGTACCTCGATATTGAATCATTCGATATTCTTGGGCGGAGTCAAACGAAGGCTTGGTTTACGTATTTTTCAGACCCGAATATTATCGCAGTTGGCACATCGGGCAGCTTGAATACCACGCACCAAACTCAGGACTTCGTCCCCAGTCAACAAACATCTGCGCCTTTCCGGTCTTACTCCCCGTCAAACCCCATGGTAAACACCATCGTTGAATACCAAACCAAACTATTTGGCTACAGTTCAGGAGCTCCAGCCTTTCTGAATCCATACTTTAACCATGTTAGGCTCGTGAAGGGACTAAACGGAAGTACACGTATTGTGGGGGCGACGCAACGCGGAGTGGTGAGCTTTACTTGTGTACCTCATTGCTATTCTCCAAGAGTTCGCTACGAAATAGGTTTAATCGATGGCAGCGGAACAAATAGACGATTAACGCGATTTTCGAATCGGGAACCCGTATCAATTGCAGAAGATATATTTCAAAATAGCGACACTCCGAGAAGACCGATCTACTTATCTGGCGATCAAAGCTATATTGAATTGAAGAATTCCGGTGTATGGCACACAAACGGCACAGTTGCTGGCACCTATTTACTCAAAACAGTGTACGATGATGGAAATTCGAGGACTTCCGAACCAGGCCACCACCTAATATCACCAGCGATAGATTTGCTACTTAACGGTCAACACAAACCAAAACGCTAGCTTTAGACTGATTATTATGCCGAACCATAGAGTACTCGGAATCGAAACCTCTTGCGACGACACTGGCGTTGCGATCTTTGACGACGCCGAAGGTTTACTCGGGCACGTTTTGTATTCCCAGATCAAAACGCATCAAGAGTACGGTGGAGTGGTGCCCGAGCTAGCTGCGCGCGATCACATCCGCAAGGTTATTCCATTAGTTGACGCTGTTCTCGAGAAATCCGGCTGCGACTCTTCATCTATAGATGGTGTTGCCTATACATGTGGGCCAGGTTTAGCCGGTGCCTTGCTGGCTGGTTCAGCCGTTGCTAAAGGGCTTGCCTATGCTTGGAATGTGCCCACAATCGGCGTGCACCACATGGAAGGTCATCTGCTGGCGCCGATGCTCGAGGAGCGTGTACCCGCATTTCCGTTTGTCGCTCTTTTGGTCTCTGGCGGGCATACGTTGCTGGCCCACGTCAAAGGCATCGGTGAGTACAGCATACTGGGGCAAACTCTGGATGATGCCGTTGGGGAAGCGTTCGATAAAACTGCCAAGCTGCTGGGGTTAGGATACCCAGGTGGCCCCGCCATTGCACGCGTCGCAGAAGATGGCGACAGCTCACGATTTAATTTCCCACGCCCAATGGTCGATCGACCAGGAATGGATTTCAGCTACAGTGGATTAAAAACGGCAGCGCTTCAAGCCACACAAAAGAACGATCTTGACGAACAAACTGTGGCAGATATCGCCTGTGCATTTCAGGCCGCTGCGGTCGAAACCTTGGTTATCAAATGCGAACGCGCGCTGAAGCACACCGCCACTGATCGACTCGTCGTCGCTGGCGGGGTAGGTGCTAATTTACATCTTCGCGACCAACTCCAGAACATGACCGGAGGTCGCGGTGCGGAGGTATTCTTTCCGCGCCTTGAGTTTTGCACAGATAATGGTGCCATGATCGCACTGGCTGGCTGCAAGCGACTGCACCAGGCGCGCACCGAATTTGGCTTTGAGGTGAAACCGCGTTGGTCGTTGGAAGACCTCCCCCCCGTTTAACCCTCAAAGTCGGCTGTCCCTCCGTCTACATTCCCTACTATTTGGTGAATTCTAGTCCTTTCGTACTAGAGACTTTACAACTGTGCGCTTCTATTATTTGCATTAACTTGGGTTAATGTGCTTTATTGACATAATAAGACCTTCAGAAATAAGAAGGTTGACTGCACAACAACATGTCGCACTAACTCGTCACTAAGGGAAAAACCGCTATGAACACTCCGATTCTGTTCACTACTTTGCGTCGTTCGTTTAAATCATCTCGAATTGTCTTACTCTCTGCATCTCTTGTGGTCGCACCGGCCTGGGGCCAAACAGAGCACGGATCTGCCACGGTCGGCGGTCGACTCAGTAGCGACATGGCTGAGGCTTACCTCAGCATCTTCGCACCCATCTCTGCGTCTGAAGACAGCGTCTTATTTTTGAATCCACGCCTGGCTTTAAAAGATGAAGGCGAGAGCGAAGGAAACTTTGGGATCGGATATCGCAAATTATTTGGTGATCGCGCCATTCTAGGCGCGAACTTCTATGCCGACCGGAGCCGTACACGATATGACAACAGTTTTGATCAATGGGGTTTGGGGCTCGAATTATTGACCAATAACTTTGACTTCCGAGCGAACTACTACAACCCAGGCTCAGATGTCGTGATTGCAGCCACAGCGGACATCGATACATACTCTGAGTTCGTGGAGATTCAAAAGCAGATCGAAGAGATGCGTGAGATCGAACGCCGCCTCTTAAGTAGCCGGACCTCCACTACGTCGAGTGACGTCTACCAGGGTAACAATCTGATCAATCAAACAAACTCAACCACTCGAGATCGATACCGCACAACCACAACCGATACCAAAACCACCACCACGACCACGACGACAACAAAAACCTTCACTGATCTCCTGTTCGAAATGCGTGAAGGCGGACTGGAAGGGTACGATCTCGAACTCGGCTATAAGCTGCCACTCAAAGACACTTTGCCTGAAGTACGTATTTTTGGCGGCTACTACGACTTTGAAGGGCCTTTCGACAGTGAAATCAAAGGCGCTAAGGGGCGGCTCGAAGTACGCGCGGGCGACTACCTCACATTTGATGCCGAGATTTTTGAAGACGAAGAACTACATGACACCGACTACTACATCGGTGCACGTATCAACATGCCCTTCAGTTTCAGCCGTTTATTCGATGGCAAAAACCCATTTCTGGCACGCAAAGACGACCTGCAACGATTTCGTAATCGCCCATTATCTGAACGACTTGGCGAAGAAGTGTTGCGTGATGTCAATGTCAAAACGGCTGAATCCGAATTCGAAGAAAATGTTGCCAAGCGTCAGAGTAAAGTTGAAATCGACGTTGTTGAAGAGGTCGATGTTGACGTCGTGGTCACATCTCGCGATAGCGAAGTAGTAACACGTGAAAATTCAGAAGTGGCTTACACCAACGACGGCCAGGCCATCACATTTACCCATGTGGACAGTAACTCTACCGGTACCGACCAAGGCACCTTCGAGAATCCTAATACCACGCTTACTTCAACTAACAACACTCAAGCGTCTGACAATAACGACATCATTCTAGTTCATGCGGACAGTAACTTTGATGGCGAATCAGTAGAGATCACCGACAACCAAATGCTGATCGGCCAAGGCGGTGGCATTGACACCAGCATTACGACCGATCAGGGCACGATTGTTCTTCCAGACGCCAACGACGGCACCGAAACGCCAATTATCACCAATGGTGGTGTAAACATTAATTCACAGAATGTTCTGGTCACCAATCTGTCTATAGATGGCGGCAGCATCTCGACTGCGGCCGGTGGATCGCATTCCGATATCACGATTACCAATGTCAGTATCGCTAACGCTGGTGGTGATGCGATTAGCCTAGGTGACAACGGCGGTCAGCTCGGCGGCACAATTACCCTTAGCGACATCGTTATATCGGATGCTGGAGACGACGGTATCGATATTCAGAACCTGGTTCCTGACACGCAAATCGTAGCAAACAATATCGACATTACCGGTGTTGGCGATGACGGCCTGGATATTGACGATCCAGCTGGCAGCGCCACGAATGCAGCCCTGAGCTTCACGAACCTCACAATTGCCGACAGCGGCGATGCCGGTATTACGCTCTCAGGCTTAGGTGCCAATTCAAGCACCGAGTTTGTGAATACCTCGGTCTCGAACAGCGGCACAGGAGGTTTACGTGTGTCAGATCTCGGCACCGACGCCACCATGGCATTCACGAATTTGGACATCGACGAGTCAGCGGGAAATGGTATTCAACTTACCGACAACTCTGGGACGCTTGTCTTCGATGCTGACTCAAGCCTGCAAGGCAGCGGCGAAGTGGCATTCCTGGTTCAAGGTGGCGATTCCGATGTTCGCTATTCCGGCACAATTGACCACACTGATGCTGACGGGTTTGAGATGATCGAACTCGACTCAACGCTGGCGGGCAGCAACATTGTTTTCGATAGCGAAGCAGCAGATGCCTTAGTCGACACCAACCTAGGCATCTATGTGCACGGTAGCGCCGGCAACTTGTCCGTGGTGGCCGACACAGAATTAAGTGGCATCGACGGTGTCTTTATTAACAATTCCAGTGGCGACTATGCCTTCACCAACACACACCTAACCGACATTGACGGTACACTCGATCCAGATGGTTCAGCCGATGGTGCGATCGATATATTTGAAAATACCGGCACAATATTCTTTGGCGAAGACAGCTCAATCAATCAGTCGCTTAACCTCGCGGCTGTCGCAGTCGGTGTCAATGCAGCGGGCGACAACAGTACCTTTATCTTTAATGGCACCATTAATGCAACCAATGGCAGCGGACTGCAGTTCGAAAACGCAGATGGTAGCTATACTTTCGGCGGAACGACCACGCTCAACGGTGGTAACGCTGGCATTGATATCCTGAATTCATCAGATGGCGACTTCACCTTTCTCGACACCGATATCATTGACCCCACCGGCGTTGCCTTAAACATAAATGATGGTACCGCCAATGTGACCTTCGGCGCCGACAGCTCGATCACGCAGTCCAATAACGCCGCAGCGGTGCGTGTGGTGGATCACAGTACTGGCACCTTAACCTTTATGGGTGACATTACCGCTACTGATGGCGTAGGGCTGCGGTTTAACAATGCCGACGGCGTGTATAACTTTGGCGGCAATAACACCTTGAACGGTGGTGACGCTGCAGTCGATATTATCAATGGCTCAGACGGGACCTTCACCTGGACCGATCTCGACATCTTAAATCCAAATGGTCATGCCCTTAATATTAACAGTGGCACCGCGACGGTGACGCTCGGGGCGGATAGCCAGATTGAACAAGGCAATGCCTTTAACGCCTTGCGCGTTGTGGATCACAGTGGTGGCACTATTACAATCAATGGCACCATCAACGCAACGAACGGCAATGGTGTCTTGTTTAACAACGCCGACGGCACGTATGCGCTGAACGGAAGCACTACGTTAAATGGTGGAAATGCCGCGCTCGATATTGTGAACGGCTCAGCAGGTGATTTCACAATTCAGAACATGGACATCACCAACCCAACCGGTATCGGAGTAAGCATCCAAGATCTGGACGGCGGTAATGTCAGCTTTATCAATGGCAGTGTCGCAACGAATGCAACCGCGCCAACCGTGGACATTAATGGCGGTTTTGGCAATATCAACTTCCTGGGCAGTGATGTCACACAAACTGGCACCGGACTAGTAGTTGATGTAACCGACTTTGGCAACGGCAGCTCGAACGTTCTATTTGATGCAGCGGGGAGCATTACCGCCACAACGGCTGGCAACTTAGGTATCCGTCTCAATAATAATGACGCCAATATCACGCTCGCCAGCGCGAACATTGCCAACACATCGACGCACGCGATTCGATCTAACAACTCGTCGGGTCAGATCAACTTGAGTAACGTCGACATCAGCAATGCTGGTGGCGACGGCGTGCGCATTGCAAATCTCGACGGCACACTCCAGTTTCAACAAGGCAGCAGCATTGACGGTGCTGCAGGTAACGGCATCAATGTAATCGGTGGTGGCGCTGCAACCGAGGTTCAGATTCTAGGCACGTCTGGTGCGACAGACATAGCCAACGTCGCGGGCGACGGGATTGCGATCACCAACACGACTGGCACAGTTACCATTTCAGATGTTGACACAGAAAACGTAGGCGGCTTGGCTTTTGATTTGAACAACACAGGTGCTGTTTCAATCACCAGTGGGCTCACCTTCGCAGATATTGCCAATGGTCGCTTTATCAATCAAACCGGCACGCACAATATCGTCAACGCCAGCCTGACTACCTTATTGGTGAATGGTGGTAATGCCGATATCAATCTCACCAATACGACCTTTACCAATAACACCACAGATCCGACTTTGACCGTTACCAACGGACACAGCGGGTCGATCATCGCTGATTCCAATACCAACTTTAACACCACCAATGGCTCTGGCTTTCAGTTCAATAATGCGGACGGCACCTACACCTTTAATGGTACCAATGTGTTCAATGGGGGGGACGCCGGCATCGATATTGTTAACGGTTCTGGCGGCACATTTACGTTTGGTGCGAATAGCTCGATCACCAACCCCAGTGGTGTGGCGTTTAACGTGAACAACAGTGCCGCGAATGTAAATTACAACGGCACCATCACTCAAAATAACGCAGCCTCTGCCGTCAATATCAGCAATAACACGGGCGGCACCGTTACGTTTGGTGGCCAAGTGACTGCCAACACGTCTACCGCCAACGCCGTGCGTATCGTCAATAACACCAGCACCACCAACTTTAATGCTGGCTTGAACATCGACACCACTAGTGGCATCGGTCTTCGCATCAACAACGGTGGTACAGTGAATGTTAGCAATGTGGCGGATGAATCGATCACCACCGAATCCGGCACGGCCTTGTCAATTACTGGCGCTGGCTCTGTTACTAACCTCGCGCTGGATTCAATCACCGGTACCAATCTAGGCGGCACCGACGGAATCGTCATAAACACATCAGGTGGCGGTGACATCACGGTCGGTAGTATTGATCTCACGGGTGGCGGTATCGACATCGATAATCATGCTGGCACCTTGTCCGTATCAGGCACCACCAATATCAATGGGGCTACCGCATCGGCAATCGACATCAACAATATCGTCAACGATGTGACCTTTGGCGATGTAAATATTGGCGGCACTGTCGGTGGTGACGGCATCAGCCTGAGCAACGTTAATGTGGCGGATATTGACCTCACCTTTGGTAATGTCAATATTGGTCAGGGCGCTGGCGATAACATCAGCGGCCACGGCATATCAATTACCGACGTAAATGCCAACGGCGCCACTTTAGCAACGAGCCCCATCATGACGTTTGGCGATGTCAATATTGATCGCTATACGGGATCTGGCATCTCAATTGTGGACACGGTGATCGAAGCGGGCTTGGGCCAAGCTCAGGTTAATTTTGGTAGTAGCGTGATTGGTAATGCCCTAGGATCAACAGCCAATGCCGTGCAACTGCGTGGCGATAATATCCGCACCAGCTTCGACAGTTTGTCAATTGATAAAAATGACGTTGCCGGACACGGCGTGTTCTTTAACTCATCGCGATCCAATCTCAACATCTCCGGTGGCACAATCGAGGGGCTTATCGCGGGTTCTGACGGTATTCTAGTCGATTCACTCAGCAGTACGTTTATATCTCTGCGTGATATGACTATCAATGCTGCAGCCAATTCAGATGGGGATCACGGCTACCGCAGCACCGCCAACAATATCTCTAATCTAAACATTTACAACTCTACGGTGCATGGCAGTGCTGGTGAAGCACTTGAAGTTCGTAACTCATCAGAAGTTCGCTGGGGCGGAAATAGTTTTAGCTCTGACAACGATGCTGCGGTTCGCATCGTCGGGGCTGGCACTGGCGTCGGGCAGCGTACTTTGGTCAGCTTTGTTGGTGACGCCAGCACGCTTGCGACGGGACCGACCGTGGTAACCGACGCCGCGTCAGGTGGCATCATCATAGAGAATGCCAGCCTTGGGCAATTCAATGTTGGTACCTTCGGGTCCCCGGATTTGGTCATCGGTTCCAGCAGCAATCGTGTCTCAGGGCCCGGGTTGTCGCTTACGAATGTGAATACTTTCCCAGGCGCCCCAGGTTTCTTCGAGACCATTAACTTCGGTGATCTGGATATTTTTACCGACGGCGGCACGGGATTATTAGTGCATAACAGCGCACTCGCACCGGCTGACCTCGAACTAAACACACAGGGCGGCACCATCGACACCGTTAATGGCGCCGCGATAGACCTCACCAATGTGAGCTTTGGTGGTAGCGGTTTCAATCTGGACTCCGTCACTTCTTCCAATTCGACCAACAATGGGATCGCGCTCAGTGGCTTGGGCGGCGGCACATTCAACACCACGCAGCTAACCGCGAGTGGTGCGGACATGGCCGCGATACGCATCCAGGGCACCAACACATCGACGATCAACCTAGGCGACGTTGACCTGACAATCAGCGATAACAATGCCACTGGCTTAGATATGAGTGGTGCTACGGTTAACGGCAACCTGTCTGCGAGTGACTTTGATATTACTTCCAGCACCGCCACTGGTACCACTGGCATCAGCTTGGTCAACACTACGGGTACTGGTGTTGTTCAAATTGGTGACACCAATACCAACGGTGGTGACAACGCGACGATCGCAGGCACCAACGCTGGCGTCTTGTTCTCATCCAACACCAATTTGGACTTCACCTTTGGCGATGGTTCCAATACCAACCCAGATGGTATCCAGTCTGAGATTAATGCCACGACGCCCATCAGTCATGACGGGTCAGGTCTGCCTACCAATGGCACTTACGACTTTAATGACGTAAATCTGATTGGTGATACTTCGGCATTAGCTGGTCCGGATGTGTACTACGTCGATGCCACCGGTGCGGGCACCGGCGCGTCCCAAACCGATGCTGGCAGCATCGCTGGGGCAGAGACCTCTGGCGCAGACGCAATTGTACTGCTGGACACCAATGATAACGGCACTCAAGACGACATTGACCAGGCGAGCGCGCCTCATATTAGCGGTGGCTTGGTCAATTCACTGGAGCTCGATGATGGCCAAATTCTGATTTCACTGGTTGACGGCCAAACCATCGATCTTGGCACCTTCGGACTCTCTGGCGGTGCACCAGCTAATTTCGAAACCAATGTTGGTTCATCGTCACAAATCACCGGTGACTCGAGCCTTGATTCAGTGACCGCAATTCTGACCACCAACAACGGCGATACCGTTGTGATGAACGGTTCTGCAGTGGTTAACGGCAATACCATCACAAACACGGGCACAGGTAATGCCTTGTCTTCAACCCAACCGGCCACCAACGTTGAATTACAGATCAACAACAACACGCTAACCGGGGGCAGCAACGGTGCCGGTCTGGCTATCGACGGATCCGGCACGGGCACAGTAACGATCACCTCCTTTAGTGGCAATAATATCCGTGCTGCCGGTGCAAATGGTGTCGACATCACTGATGTCACCTTCGACGCCGATCTCGCGACAGCGGGTATCCAGCAAGTGTCTGGTGGCAACACCCTGATTGGCATCGACGCCGCTAACCGGGTTCAAGGGGATGGATTGCGACTGAATAATGTCCTTGGCGACATAAATTTCAACGACTTGACTATCTTTAATAACAACGGTACTGGCTTATTTGTCCGTGACGCTGGCGGAAAAGCAGGTACATTTTCTATCGCGACTGGCGGCGGCAATGTGGATACTACCAATGGCACCGCTGTGGACATCGATCCTGTTTTGGCGAATATCGTCTTAGGCTCTGTATCGTCTACCAATGCGAATGGCCAGGGTTCCAGTGCGGCTAACGCCGGTGGCGTGTTCCTAGATGGTGTTGACGCGCAAGGTGGCGCTGGCACGAATGCGGTGACGATCAATAACTTGGCAGTGACCAATTCGAACGATGCTGGCATCAATATTCTGAATTCAACCGGTACCTTCACATTCAACAATACGGTGATAAACAATGCCGGATCCGCTGGTGGCGGCGTCGATTTGGACCTAGGCTCAGGCGATACGGCTACGGTTAGCTTCAATGGTTTGGACATCGACACTAACAGCGGTACCGGGTTCGACGCCAATGGAACCGCTGGTTCACTGCTGACGCTAACTACAACTGGAACGAATAGCATTAACACTGCGACCGGCCAGATTTTAAATCTGAATGACGTGACCCTAGGTAATAACGTTACGTTTACTAACCTAACGTCGAGCGGTTCGGTAGCTAATGGCAATGCGATCTTCCTGAACTTAGTGGTTGGCAACACACTTAATGGTGGCAACGTGACGGTCGCAGGCACGAGTAATGGCGACGGCATTCATATTGCTAACTCAAGCACCAACACGACCTTTACTTCACTTGATATCGACAGTGTCTCCGCCAATGGTATCCAGCTAACGGCTGCCGCTGATGCTGGGAATACTGGCAGCTTTACCGTCAGCGGACTAACTGACATTAATGGCACGGGCGCGGGTCAATCAGCGATCGATATTAGCAACCAGGCCGGCGCAGTGAGCTTTGCCAATGTAAACATTAATAATCGTGGCGGTGCAGGTATTGCGATAAATGGCTTCAATGATGGATCTCAAGATATCGACTTCGGTACTGTAACCATCAATAACCAAACGAGTTCGAACACCAGCGCAATTGCGATTGATAATATCAACGGTGCGGGTAGTACCGTCGACATTACCAGCGTTGCGATCAACGGCAACGGTGCCGGTGGTGCTGGTATTGCCTTGTCGAATAATGACGGTGCAACAATCAACATTAACGGTGGCGCCATCCAAAATGCCGGTGGCGCAGCGCTGAGTATCTCAAGCAGTGCAGGCGATGTTACCTACGCAGGCACGATTAACAACACCGCTGGCCGCTCAGTCCAAATTCTCAATAACGAAAATGGCGCTGACATCACTTTGTCGGGGGCGATCACGGATACCGGCACCGGTATCTTGGTCAACAGCAACAACATAGGTGGTAACGCTACGATCAACTTCACTGGCGGCATGACATTGAACACCGGAGCCAATGACGCCTTTACTGCGACTAATGGCGGTGTAATCAATGTCACCGGTACCAATCAAATTGGTAATGCCTCACCCGTTACCAATCGCGCGATCACTATTACCGACACGCTGATTGGCACCAATGGAGTGACGTTCCAAAGTGTTAATCAAACCGGCGGTGGATCAGCAATCGTTCTATCGAACACAGGTAGCGGCGCCTTTAACATCACCGGTAACGGTGTAACGGGTGGCACTCTGGCAAGCAATAATAATGGTACTGGCGGCTCGATCACAGGCACGACTGGCGACGCGATTTCGCTTAACAATACTGGCCCGGTAACACTGCGACAAATGAACATTGGCGCAGCTGGCGGCTTGAGTAACATTGGTGGCAGTGGTGTTCGAGCCAATGCTGTGAATGGCCTGATCGTAGCGAACACCAATTTCAGAAACGTGGGCAACCAAGCATCACCAGATGAAGCGGCGATTTTCATAACAGCACCGTCTACGTCGAGCAATGTCACACTTGCCAACAATCTGTTCAATCGTTCGTTTGACGACCATGTCCGTATTGAGAATCAAGGTAACGTTCTTGGAACAATCAGCGTCACCCAAAATAACTTCGACGATAATACCGCCAGCGGAGTCGGGAACGATGCCTTACTTTATATCGGTGATAATGGCTCGAACACCACGCTGAACGTCACTGGCAACCGCTTTCATCAAAGCAACGGTGATCATATTCAGGTTGGCCTAAATGGATCGGCTTCTGCGACGGTCAATATTGGTGGACCGAACGCAGCCGATGGAAACACCATGACCGCCAACCTCAACACTGTTTTGGGCTCGGGTATCACGCTGAGTTCAGGCGCATCTGGAGGTGGTTTTAGCGGCACCTTAAACTATCTAATTCAAAACAACAGCATCAATAATGCAAATGCTGCCGCGATCAATGTCAACCTCTCTGCCACCTCAACGGCGGGAGCCCTCTATACCGGCTCAATACTCAATAATCTAATTGGTACTGCTGGCAACGCTGAATCAGCGGGATTTGGTATCACACTTACCGGCAACGGTTCTGGCACCTTGGAGGCGATCGTCAATAACAATACCATTCATGAACACGAAGGTGATTTTGCACTCACTATACAGGCGCGCGATGGCAATAATACAGTCGCCGTATCAGCTGCAAATAACACGTTCAGAAATACGACCAACACACTCGGATTCGGCGTGATCGGTGTCAGTGCAGGGGCCACGGCCACCGATGCTGTCACTGTGTGTGTCGACCTCCAGAACAATGACTTTGCGGGTCAAGCGCCTTCTGGTGGCGGTGGCGCCGACTTCTTCATTCGTGAAGGCACCGGTACAAACACATTAATTCTACCGGGGTATGCTGGTGGTGCCACAGACAATGCAGCCGTAACCGCATTCGTACAAGGTCAAAACACCGGTACGCCGACTGGATTTGTTTCGAGTGGCGATGGTATCACTGGTACTGCCTGTCCATAGCAGGCAGTGCCATTCGGCTACAGGAATACAGAATTAGAACGAGGAGTAAGCACTAATTTTTTAACCACAGAAATGTGATAACACAGGAGATGTTATGTCTGAACCATTTTTAGCAGAAGTGCGTATGGTGGGGTTCAATTTCGCCCCCAGGGGATGGGCGTTTTGCGATGGGCAAATACTACCGATTAATCAAAATCAATCTTTGTATTCGCTGTTAGGGACAACCTATGGTGGAGATGGTCGAACTAGTTTCGCACTCCCTGACTTGCGCGGACGTGTCCCCATGCATGTCGGCAATGGGGTTACCGAAGGCCAAAAGAGCGGGGAAGAAACACACACGTTATCTGTCAACGAGATACCTCAGCATCAACACGTTGCCCGGGCATCTACCAATACTGGCAGTACGATAAATCCGGCTGGTCAGGTGCTTGGACAGGCCTTAAACGTATACGCCAACCCAACGGCCACCACGGCACTTCGTGCCGGCTCCGTCACCAACGTTGGCGGAGGTCAGGCACACAACAATATGCAACCGAGTATCGCAATCAATTTCTGCATTGCGTTGCAAGGGTTGTTTCCGAGTCGAAACTAAGGAGGGGAAAGAAAATGTCAGAACCATTTGTAGGTGAAATTCGAATGTTCGCCGGAAATTTTGCACCGCGGGGCTGGGCTTTTTGCGACGGTCAATTACTTGCAGTAAGTCAGAATGATGCCTTGTTCAGCTTACTCGGAACAATTTATGGTGGCGACGGAAGAACCACCTTCGGCCTACCCGATATGCGTGGCAGGCTACCCATTCATGCTGGCACTGGACCGGGCCTATCGCCACGCCGACTCGGTGCAAAACTAGGTAGCGAGAACGAGACGTTAACCGTCAACCAAATGCCGTCGCACACACACCCGATGCGCGCAGCAACCACAGCCGGGACCGACAATAATCCACAGGGCAAGATGACTGCCGAATCACCATCGCTTGACATCTATGTAGAGGACAGCCCATCGGTAAATCTTTCATCAGAGGCAATAACGTCGGTCGGTGGAAGTCGGAGCCATAGCAACCTCATGCCATTTCTTTGCATCAACTTCATCATCGCCCTGTTCGGAATTTATCCGAGCAGACACTAAGGAGGGATTCAGTATGTCAGAACCATTTATTGCAGAAATTCGGATTTTTGCCGGTAACTTTGCACCTCGCGGCTGGGCTCTTTGTAATGGCCAACTGCTGCCTATTTCTCAAAATACCGCTTTGTTTTCTTTGATTGGCACCACTTATGGTGGCGATGGGCGATCTACTACCGCTTTGCCTGATCTACAAAGCCGTGTTCCCATGCATCCGGGGCGTGGACCTGGACTCACCGCTAGAAGACTAGGGCAACGCGGCGGGACAGACACCGTCACTTTGAGTGAAGCGCAAATGCCTAACCACAACCACACCATGCGCGCAGGGAATATTCCGTTGGCAAGCGTACAAGCGCCAAACAACCAACGTTCACTCAATCGATCTGCCAATGGCAACGCCTATACTGGGGCAGCAAACTTAGTCGAAATGAATGAGCAGACACTGCCCGGCGCCGGCGGATCGCAAGCTCATAACAATCAGCAACCATTCCTCGCCATGAACTTTATTATTGCGTTGGTTGGTTTATACCCAAGTCGCTCATAAGGAGGGAATTACAATGACTATCAATAAACACCGACGTGCCCTGCTTCAAGGTGTCTCTTTAGGCGGCCTGGCAAGCGCGGTTCCCTTAGCATCTGCAGCCACCGCAAAAGCTGCCGCTGATGCCCTGCAACGCAATGAGTTCCCCGTCCCTGATTTTGACGGTTTACTTGGTGATCTGGTCACCATAGACAATCAAACTGGGCACCGCGTGAAAGCCGAAGTTGTTGAAGTGGCCGATCTCGCGTTTGACTCTAATGTTCACCAACGACCCGTGTACTTGCGACCCGGCGCCAAGCTCGTCAGGCTTGAAGTTCAAGGCGATGAACAATTTCAGGGTGAATTGTGCACGGTTAGCCATAGAAAACTAGGCCAACTTCAACTCCTGTTAACGCAGGTTCCCAATAAGCATGGAAAATTAGGCTTGGAGGTTATTTTTAACTAGCTTGATACATGCTCTAACTGTTGCGCCATCAAATCCCCTACAAGCGATGGCGCGACCTTTACTCATCCTCTGGGAGGTTAATGATGAATAAAGGAATATCCCTACTCGCCACAATCATATTTGGTGGTCTCTTAATGTTTAGCTCCACCACCTTCGCCACTACTCAATACGCTTACATCGTCGACTCGGGCTATCAAGTCCACTATGTGTCATCCACCGGAGAGTCCACAGCCAAATCATCGGAATACTTTGCACTCAGTGTTAGCAGTACGCCCGATGGTGGTGTGTGGGCCGTCTCAACTGACAGCGGAGATCGCGACCGTGGCGGCAATTTATTAAAACTACTCCCCAACGGCAGTAAAGACTGGAAGACTGTTGCCATCGAAGGTGGAATCGAAGTATCTCAGGTCAGCAGCGACTATGCTGGAAACGCATACGTCATCGATGGCGAAACCCAACAAATTCACCACATCGACACCAACGGCAAAATTTTAAAAGATTATGGCGACCAAACACCGTTTTTTTCAGTCAGCGGAATATTCACCTCGGATAATCCGTCAAATAATCAGCTCTGGGGTATTTGCGCGACGCCGGATGGGAAAATTAATAGTCCCGTCTACTACAAAGTAAATAATTCGGACTGGCAAAAGCGAGGGCTCGGTGCTCGAGCTATGTCGGGCTACTGGATCGTCACCGATGAAGGGCAAGTCGTTATGACTGGTGTCATTGGGTCAAAACCTCAACCTAAATCACCTCTCGACATGGCAAGTTCCATCAGCGTCGGTCGTGATACTAAAGTCTGGATAGTGAGCAAAGATCCTAATATGAAAATGGGTGGAGCTATGTTGAAGATCTGGGACGGAAAAGGAATGAGCGCAAGCAATTGGATTACCGTTCCCAACGTCGGTGCCACCAGCGTATCTGCCCTCTAAATTAACGAGTGTGTCATGCAGGTACTCCGTCTTAGTTTAGCACTTTGTTTGATCTATGCACTGAGTGCCTGCTCAGTAACCGGACGTCACACCGTTCCACTGGACCAATCCACAACGGTTGGATTTGAACCACAGGAAGTCCTTCAACTCGGACAAACTGTTCAGTCGGCGTATACGTTATTCCACGAATTTCCATCCAACCCGAGCCCCGCGGCTCCCCAACTAGTAGGTTTCAAACCACTTGCTAACTTATCAGGCAAAGATGACCCAAGTTCAAATAAACGTGAATTTTACGGTCACTTACTTCAACCAATCAGCACACCGAATGCGCTCGTTATTTCTGTTCGTGGCACTAGCGATGCAGAAGAGTGGTTAGACGACATAAAATTTGAACATCGTCGATTTTCAAACGACCCAACCTTCGGTCACGTTGAACTTGGATTTAAGGAAATATATCAATCTTTTTCCGTGCATGACTTCGGCAAACAAGAAGGCGTGTCAGTCACAGAATACTTACAAAATCACCCGAACTTGAATCAAGTGACCTTAGTCGGTCACAGTCTAGGCTCATCTTTAGCCACGCTGCTGGCACTGAAAATTAAATTGGAACGCCCTGAAACGCGCGTTCGCCTACTGACTTTTGCTTCGCCACGCACTGGTGACAACCAATTCAGCGATGCATTCCAACGCTATATTCCCGATAGTCTTCGTATCGTAAACAAGCCTGATTTGGTACCTCGCGTACCGCCCCGCGCGTTTAAATTTTTGCACATTTGGCATGAATCCGAAATTAATTCACGGCCATTCAGTCACATCAAGAATAGTGTGACTTGTTATCATAGCCTCAATACCTATTTGCATGTTTTAAACAGTCACATAAAGGCTACCGACATTGAACTCGACCAAAGTTGTCAAACTGAATGAGTAAACAAGAACTAAACCAACTGGGCATCGTTTTTCGAACTGAAACGTCGGAAGACCAAAAATTTTTACGTGTGTTGTACGGATCAACTCGGGAAGCCGAGATGGCCATGGTGCCCTGGACGAAAGAACAAATCGAAGAATTCCTGGACATGCAATTTGAAGCACAGTCCAAGTTTTATACAGAACAGTTTAAAGGCGCTGAATTCAGCATCGTTACTCAGGGTGGCCGTAGCATCGGTCGCTTGTACCTTGATCGACGAGCAAAAGAAATCCGAATTATCGATATCGCGCTACTTCCACACTTTCGCGGTCGCGGAATCGGTGTTGCAATCTTAAAGCATGTGATGGAAATCGCCGCTAACGACCACTTGCCCGTTACCATTCATGTCGAAAAAAATAATCCTGCCATGAGTTTGTATAAAAAATTGGGTTACAAACTTATCGAAGACCAAGGCGTTTACGATTTAATGCAATGGCAACAAATAGCAAACTAATCAATCAACTTTGCACATTGTGCAAATAATAGATTGCGTTATCATTGGCAGCGTTTGTTCCTAACCATCTTAGAAACGTAAATGGAAAAATTTTTTGAGCGATTAATGTACCGTTCCCGCTGGGTATTGGCCCCGATCTACTTTGGGTTAAGCCTGGCTATAGTGGCGCTTGGTATCAAATTCTTCATGGAACTCTTCCATCTGTTGGTGGATATTGTTGTGCTATCTGAAGCCGACATGATCTTGATCGTGTTGAGTCTCGTCGATATCGCGATGGTCGGCGGATTGCTCATCATGGTCATGATGAGTGGTTATGAAAACTTCGTGTCACAAATCGATATTGATGACGATGAAGAAAAACTCAGTTGGCTGGGCAAGATGGATTCATCTTCTCTGAAGGCAAAAATCGCCGCCAGCATTGTAGCGATCTCATCGATCCACCTGCTCAAAAAGTTTATGGCCGCGGAGACCATCGATAACGACAAATTACTTTGGTACGTGATCATGCACATTACCTTTGTCACCTCAGCATTCGCGATGGGCCTTTTAGACGTTCTATACGCCAAGGCGAGCAAACACAA
>JAUHZM010000188.1 GCA_030426005.1 Gammaproteobacteria bacterium | reverse complement strand
GCTCGGGTGAGCTCAAAAAGGGAGGTGCTCGATGAGTCGTGCACCGCACTTATTGGTCGTCGCTGGTGGCACCGGTGGGCATGTTTATCCTGCGTTGGCGGTTGCCAACCAGTTACGTCAAGAAGGCGTGCAAGTTTCCTGGCTTGGTACGCGTCGTGGCCTGGAGGCCCGTGTGGTACCAGCCAATGATATTCCGATGCACTGGGTGTCAGTTGAAGGTCTGCGTGGTAAAGGTGCACTAACGCTGATGCTGGCGCCATTTAAGTTGGTTCGGGCACTTTGGCAGAGCATGCAGGCGATTCGCCGCATTAACCCAGACTGTGTCTTGGGGATGGGGGGCTTTGTGGCTGGGCCTGGTGGTTTAATGGCGCGTCTGTTGGGGCGGCCATTGATTGTGCATGAACAAAATGCAGTAGCCGGTTTGACGAATAAGTATCTGGCTAAAGTGGCTACGCGTGTTTTGACTGGCTTTCCAGAGGTCCAGGATCTGCCTGCAAATGCGCTTTGGGTCGGGAACCCAGTACGTGAATCGATTAGACCGACTGCCGAGTCAGATGCGCTCGAGCACAAAAAAATACGCGTGTTAATCATCGGTGGCAGTCAGGGAGCTTACTCGTTCAACACTAAGTTACCAGCCGTGTTGTCTGGGTTGCAGGATCTGGAGATGGAAATCTGGCATCAGTCCGGTAAGGGTAATGCCGCCGACGTAAAAGCCAATTACGCCGCTCAGAGCCTGCGAGCAAAAGTGAGTGAATTTATTGATGATATGGCCGCAGCGTATCGCTGGGCCGATGTGTTGATTTGTCGAGCTGGTGCGATGACCGTTGCTGAGTGTTGTGCGGCCGGAAAGCCTGCCTTACTGATTCCGTACCCTTTCTCGGCTGGTGATCATCAGGTCAAAAATGCCGAGGCCATGGTCGCTGCAGGCAGTGCGCGGATGCTGCTAAACGAACAAATTGATCAAGCTGAAATGGTGACCACCTTACGTGAGATGCTGTCTAGCCGCGGTGACTTGCGTGCGATGGGGCAACGAGCACAAACATTACACAAGCCCGACGCGTTAAAAGATGTGGTTGCGGTGTGCCGGGAGTATTTAAATGCGTAACCGAGTAAAGAACATTCACTTTGTTGGCGTCGGTGGTAGCGGTATGTCCGGCATTGCTGAGGTCTTGGTGAACTCTAATTATCAGGTGAGCGGGTCCGATATCGTCGATGGCCCAGTGACGCAGCGGCTACGTAATGCGGGGATACGCGTGGTCATTGGGCACCACGTTGACAATATTAAAGGCAGCGACGTGGTGGTTGTTTCGTCTGCAATCGATAAGACCAACCCAGAAGTGAAGGGCGCGATCGATGCTGGGATTCCAGTGATCCCTCGCGCAGAGATGCTGGGCGAATTGATGCGATTTCAGCACGGCATCGCGGTGGCGGGTACGCATGGTAAAACCACTACCACCAGTCTCGTGTCGGCGATTTTGATTGCAGGTGGTTTAGACCCTACCTTTGTGGTCGGTGGCTTGATCAACAGTGCTGGTGTGAACGCCAAATTAGGTCAGGGTGATTATCTGGTTGCTGAAGCGGACGAGAGCGATGCGTCTTTCCTCAATCTGAAACCGCAAATGGCCATCGTCACTAATATTGACGAAGATCATATGGTGACGTATCAGGGCAATCTTGACACCTTGAAGAAGACCTTCGTGACCTTTTTGCAAAATCTACCATTTTATGGGCTTGCCGTGCTGTGTGAGGACGACGAAAACGTACGCGCTATTCGTCCAGAAGTGCACAAACCAGTAGTGACTTATGGACTGAGCGATACGAGTGATTATCAAGCGTACGACTTGTCACAAGATGCAACGCGGATGCGATTTAAAGTTCGCCGTCCTAATGGGGCGCCTGAGCTGGATGTCGAGTTGTCTATTCCGGGCACGCACAACGTGTTGAATGCCACGGCAGCAATTGCGATTGCTTGTCATTTGGGTGTCAACGATGCAGCAATTCAAACCGGCTTGCGTGAGTTTCAGGGCGTGGGACGTCGTTTTCAAATCTTTGGCGACGTTGACGTGAATGGCAACAAGGTTACGGTCGTGGATGACTATGCGCATCACCCAGTTGAGCTGAATGCGACGCTGAACGCGGCGCGCGGCTGTTGGCCAGATCGACGAATTGTCGCGGTGTTTCAGCCGCACCGCTACTCGCGCACATTTGATCTGTTTGATGACTTTGTCAGTGTGTTGGCTAATCAAGCTGATCTGTTAATTTGTGAGGTGTATCCAGCTGGGGAAACCCCGATTAGTGGCGCGACTGGGCAGGCTTTGTGTCAGGCGATCCGGGTTCGCGGTACCAGTCATCCGATCTTTGTTAGTGAGCTTGAGCAATTGCAATCGGTACTCGAGCCGATAGTGCAGGATGGGGATGTAGTCCTTACCATGGGTGCGGGCACGATCGGCAAAGCGTCGCGTCAGTTATTCGAGGCGTTCCAATCTGGAGGTGACGCATGACGGTTGATGTCAGTCGTTTCGGCAAAGTCGCGGTCCTGATGGGTGGTATCTCGGCAGAACGAGAAGTCTCACTTAAAAGTGGCCAGGCAATTTTAGCAGGGCTACAGCGCGCCGGTGTGGATGCACATGGTCTTGATGCCGGTCCGCACAATATTGCTGAATTAAAGTCTCAGGGCTTTGATCGCGTATTCATTGCACTGCATGGCCGATGGGGCGAAGACGGTGTGGTGCAAGGGGCGTTACAAGCAATTGGTTTGCCCTACACGGGCAGTCAGGTTTTGGGCAGTGCGTTGGCCATGGATAAGGTGCGCAGTAAGCAAATTTGGCAATCTCTTGGATTGCCGACGGCCGCGTTTCGAGTGCTCACGTCCGAAGCTGATCTGGAAGGATTGGTTGAGTCACTCGGCCTGCCCCTATTCTTGAAACCAGCACGCGAGGGTTCAAGTGTTGGTATAGGCAAAGTGGAGAGTCAGGAAGGCTTGCTCGCGGCGTACCGTGCGGCAGCTCAGTGCGGTGACGATGTGATCGCTGAAACGTTTATACCGGGCGCAGAACTAACTGTGTCGATTTTGAATGGTGAAGCGTTGCCAATTATTCAGATGCGAACGGCAAATCAGTTCTACGACTACGAAGCAAAGTATTTATCTGACGACACGGTCTATGAGTGTCCAGCGAATCTAAGCCCAGCATTGACTGAGACTATTCAGGTGCTGGCCGTGAAGGCATTTAAAGCGCTGGCATGTCATGGCTGGGGTCGAGTTGATGTGATGTTAGACGCGGAGCAACAGCCATTGATTCTCGAGGCGAATACCGTGCCTGGTATGACTGATCACAGTCTGGTGCCAATGGCGGCAGCGGCCGTGGGCATCGATTTTTCACAATTGGTGGTCGAGATTTTGGCACAGACTCTTGAGTCGGAGGCTGATCATGGCTAACGAGCGCGCATTTGCCAACCAGAAACGTGAAATGCAACTGCAACGATTGCAGAGGCTTGCACGTGGATTGTTGTTGGCGACCGCGACCGTGCTGACGTTTGCCACCGTCGGCTTGTTAGCCGCTGATCAATTATACCGGCCAGATACGTTTGTGATTAAGCAACTCAAAATTCGCGGCGCCTTTAACCACATTACCACCGAGCAGGTGCGTGAAGCGTTGGCTGAGGAAGACCTAGGTAATTTTTTCTCAGTGGATCTGTTGGCGATTAAGTCCGTGGTGGAAGCCTTGCCTTGGGTATACCGCGCGAATGTGCGTAGAGAGTGGCCCAATACGCTCGAGCTGTATGTTGAGGAGCATAAGCCGGTGATGCGTTGGGGCAAAGATAAATGGGTTAGCTCGGTCGGGCAGGTGATAGACCTGGATGACGATATCGAACTCAATAATGCGATTGTCCTCAACGGGCGCGATACCGATGCCAGTCGAATGTTGCAAGCGGCATTCAGCTGGAAGCAGCAATTGGCGACCCGGCAGCTGGAATTAAAGTCGGTGAGTCTGAGCAGTAGCCAGGCTTGGTCTTTGGGTGTGGCGTATGCCCCACAGAAAGCGCTTTTTGACATTCAACTGGGCCGTGATGACATCACGAATCGGTTGGCCCGTTTTGAGTTTTTGTTTGATCAGAAATTTCGTGACAGCACACGACGTTTGACACATGTAGATGCACGTTATCCGGACGGTTTGGCCGTCAAATTTGAACCCATAGAACCGGACCTTGCCACGGGCGCTGACGCTCTGGCTGCCAATCACTGAATGCCCAAGGTAGAACAGTAATGAGCAAAAAGAACGAAAGTAAATTAATTGTCGGGTTGGATATCGGAACCTCCAAGGTGCTCGCCATCGTGGGGGAAGTTAACTCGGATGGCGAGATCGAAATCATTGGTTATGGTCATCACCCAGCGACGGGCATGCGCAAGGGTGTGGTGGCCAATATTGAAGAAACCGTGACAGCGATCCAGCGTGCGGTCGAGGAAGCTGAGTTGATGGCGGGCTGCCAGATTTACTCAGTGTATGCCGGTATTGCAGGCGCACACATCAACAGTTTTAACTCGCATGGTGTGGTCGCGGTTCGAGATAGCGAGGTGGATGGCAACGATGTTGATCGGGTGATTGAGTCGGCAAAAGCGGTCGCGATTCCGAATGACCAATCCATACTGCATGTGCTGCCACAGGAATTCATTATTGATGGTCAGGAGGGGATTCGTCACCCAATTGGTATGAATGGGATTCGTCTCGAAGCGAACCTGCATATGGTGACGGCATCGGTCAGTTCTGAGAAGAATATCGAGAAATGTATTCGCCGATGTGGCCTCGAGGTCGATGACATCATTTTGGAGCAACTTGCATCGTGTGAATCCGTATTGACGAACGATGAAAAAGAGTTGGGTGTGTGTCTGGTCGATATTGGCGGTGGTACGACTGACATTGCGGTCTACGCTGAAGGTGCAGTGCGCCACACAGCGGTAATCCCGGTTGCTGGCGATCAAATTACTAATGATATTGCGATCGCTTTGCGAACTCCGACGGCCTCAGCTGAAGACCTTAAAAAGCGCTATGCCTGTGCCTTGCGTCAGTTGGCGCCGTCTGATGAGAGCATCGAAGTGCAAACGGTTGGTGACCGACCGCCACGAAAACTGTCTAAGCAAACCCTGGCAGAGGTGGTTGAGCCCCGTGTCGAAGAGCTATTCGAATTGATCAAAACAGATCTTCGACGAAATGGGTTTGAGCACTTGATACGGTCCGGCGTGGTACTCACCGGCGGCAGCTCGAAAATGGAAGGCATGATCGAGTTAGCGGAAGAGATTTTTCACTTACCCGTTCGCCTTGGTATGCCCAAGTACTTAGGCGGTCTCAGTGAAGTAGTGAAGAACCCAATTTATTCGACGGGTGTCGGCCTGGTGCTATTTGGCCACCGAAACCAGTCAGAGCCTCGAGAAAAGGCTCAATCAGAATCTCGATTCCGGGCTTTGTTCGAAAGAATTAAGCACTGGTTTCAAGGTAATTTTTAACCTAGCCATGCGAAGTGACTGTGCTTAGCGTAACAACCAAAACACGTGAAGGTGCAACACTTTATTTTTTTAAAAACGGGAGAACGAAATGTTTGAATTATTAGATACCGTAGACCAACAGGCGATCATCAAAGTCGTCGGTGTTGGTGGAGGTGGCGGTAACGCCGTCAACTATATGCAGAAGTCTAACATCGAAGGGGTTGAATTTATTAATGCCAACACCGATGTGCAGGCACTGCAAAGCTCACCTTGCGGCACCATTTTGCAACTTGGTGGTAATCTGACTAAAGGTCTTGGCGCCGGCGCGGACCCCGATGTCGGCCGACAGGCAGCCATTGAAGACCGTGAACGCATCGCCGAAGCACTTGCTGGCGCTGACATGGTATTTATTACCGCTGGGATGGGTGGCGGAACCGGTACCGGTGCAGCACCTGTGATCGCTGAAATTGCGCGCGATATCGGTGCCTTGACGGTAGCGGTAGTGACGCGCCCGTTCGGTTTTGAAGGGCAACGTCGAGCCAAGCTGGCAGATCAAGGGTTGAAACTATTAAAAGACTCGGTTGACTCATTGATCACGATTCCCAATGAAAAGTTACTGGAAGTCATGGGTAAAGAAGCATCATTGCAGGACGCGTTTGCCATGGCCAATGATGTATTGCGCAACGCGGTTCAAGGTATCTCAGAGCTCATTACCAGCCCAGGCCTGATCAATGTGGATTTTGCTGACGTAAAAACCGTCATGTCAGAAATGGGGCAAGCGATGAT
>JAUHZM010000187.1 GCA_030426005.1 Gammaproteobacteria bacterium | reverse complement strand
ATGACTGGATCCAGATTAAGCTTGCCATGCGACCGCATTGACCATCGCGACGGTAAGAGAAAAACGCCTCATCTTGTTGATAGGTACAAGACTCGCTGTGGAAATACTGTGTGACCCCAAGCTGCAATAAACGGTCACCAGCCAAAGCTCGCAAATCCGCGTACACCTTGCCCTCAGTGCTCGCCGATCGATAAGCCGATGCCGGCCCACCTAATTGAGCCTGAACTTCAATACCGATCTCAAAGGCAGCAGCGCCAATACAGGGTCCGCCCCAAACCAAAATATCACGGGTTTCACATCGCATTTTCGTGACTGCGGCTTCAATGATGCCGGCCGCCATACCACGCCAGCCAGCATGCACAGCGGCGACCCGAGTACCGTTGCGATCCGTCATTAAGAGTGGCAAGCAGTCAGCGGTTTGCACAGCGCACACCACACCCGAAGTCGACGTAATCGCGCCATCTGCCTCAGGCGCTGCAGAGTTTGTTCCAAATTGATCGAGTTCAACGAGATGCGTCCCGTGAACTTGTTTTAGCCATCTTGGGTTTTGTGGCAGGCCGACGACACTGTCGAGCAGCGCCCGATTACGTGTTACAAAACGTTCGTCATCACCAACATAATCTGCCAAATTGAGCGACGCGTATGCCCCCTGACTCAAACCACCTGATCGCAAAGTGCTGATCGCTTTGATGTGTGACGGCGCATCCCAATGCGGGGTTTCAAATTGAATACTCACTACGTCGCCAAACTACTCGTAATCTGCCGCACAGGCATCCACCAGCGCTTGCATATCCTCAGGCATGTCGCGTTGCCACGACTGTAACTCACCGCTCACAGGATGTTGATACTCAATGCGTGTGGCATGTAGGGCCTGACGCTTAAATCCCCGGAGAGCTACTTCTAAATCCGGATGACAATCCGCCGGGATACCCAGTCTACGTCCGTACACTGGGTCACCAACGAGCGGAAAGCCAATGTAAGACATATGCACCCGAATCTGATGAGTACGACCGGTTTCAAGCTGAACTCGTAACAGTGTGTGGTTACGATAACGCTCGTCCACACGGTAATGCGTGACAGCCTCCTTGCCCATCATGCTCACGGCCATCTTGCGACGATCATGCTTGTCGCGGCCAATCGGCTCTTCGACTGTATTACCAGAAATCACACGTCCGTTGACCACAGCCAAGTACTCGCGGTGCAGAGAATGATCCACGAGCTGGTCAATCAGACCAAGTCGCGCGCTTTCACTCTTTGCCACCACCATCAAGCCAGAGGTGTCCTTATCGAGGCGATGTACTATACCGGCTCGGGCTAAGCTACGATTGTCAGGATAGTGATATAACAACGCATTCAGCAGTGTGCCATCCGGATTACCCGCGCCTGGATGCACGACCAGACCTGCCGGTTTATTGATCACCAGCATATCGTCATCTTCATACACAATATCCAGGGCAATATCCTGTGGTTCCCATTCGCCCTGTCGAATCTCTGGCACGTCAATTTCGACGAATTCTCCGCCAAAAACTTTGTCTTTCTGGCGAGGTGTCTCTTCATCGATCGACACCAGGCCCTGTTTTATCCAGCTCTGGATCGTGCTGCGAGAATGCCCTTCGCACAACGCGGCCAGGGCTTTATCGACACGTTGCCCATACATCTGCTCTGGAATAGTGAACTCAAATTTGGTGCTGTCACCGACAGCGTCGCTGCTGTTCATAGATTTTTAATTTACGACTGTAATGCGCTGGTCTGGATTTATCATTGCCGGGCGCGAACCTATCTTTTCTAACAGAGAAGCAACCTAATTTTCCTTCTCTGCTCAGTGGATTCGCGTTATCCTTAATGATTGCATCATAACTCATATACGAAATCACATGAGCGTTTTAACTGTACGAAATTTCGCCTCCTCTGCAACTGTTTTTAGAGCGTCGATCCGAACTATTGTAAAGCCGTTCTCGGCCGCGGCTCGCTTTGCCCTAATACTCGGCATGGCGGCGATGGTGTTTGGCTGCGCATCGAATAAAAGCGGTCCATCAGATGAAGAGTTAGCGTTGCAACAAGTGGAAGAACTGTACGCCAAAGCCAAGCTGGCACTGGACCGCGGCAACTATAATTTTGCGATCCAGAATTACCAAATACTGGAAGCCAACTTCCCTTATGGGGAATACACTGAGCAAGCCAAGCTGGACATGATCTTTGCGTTTGATAAAACCGGGCAAGTTGAAAAGGCGGTTGAAGCAGCAGACAACTTTATCAAACTGTACCCAACGCATAAAAATGTGGACTACGCGTACTACATGAAAGGCGTGGCCAGCTTTGAGAAAAAGCAGTCAGCTATCGACCGTTTCATAAAGGGTGGCGAAGAATCTGTGCGAGATCCAAAACCTTATCGCGATTCGCAGAAAGCGTTCGAAGAGTTGATCAAGCGCTACCCAAACAGTATTTACGCGGAAGATGCGAAGCAGCGTATCGTATTTATTCGCAACTCCTTGGCTGAACGCGAGTTGGCGATCGCACAGTTTTATTTCGACAACCAAACCTATGTCGCAACGGTTAATCGTTGCAAAAACATCATTTACGCCTACGAAACGACCCCAGCGGTTGAAGGGGCGTTAAAGCTGATGGAAAAAGCCTACGTCGAAATGGGTTTGGACGATTTGGCCGCCAGTACACACCAGGTATTGTTGACCAACTTCCCGAACAATCAGAAAGAACCATTCAAGAAAGAAAAAGGTTTCTTCAGTCGCATCAACCCATTCAGCGACTAATAGCAGCCCTAACTCAACGGCGCATCACACAGAGCCAGGGTTCGTTGACCTTGGCTCTCTTTTAGGTCTCTTTTTTTTGCGCGCCCTGCTTTGATTTAAATAACCGAGCTTAAGCTACCAATCCACCTGCGGTCTAAAGCCAGACGTGATTGGGTAACGACGATCTCGGCCGAACGCACGCTTCGTGATCCGCACACCAGGTGCCGCTTGACGCCGTTTGTATTCATTTCTATCGACCATGCGGATCACCTGCTCCACATACTCACGTGCAAAGCCACGTGCCACGATCTCTGCTGGCGGGCAATCCTGCTCCACATAGAGCTCGAGAATCGGATCCAGAATGTCGTATGGCGGCAGGCTGTCTGTATCAATTTGATCTGGTCGCAGCTCCGCAGAGGGTTCACGCGTAATCACACGATCAGGGATCACTGGCGATACCGAGTTGCGGTACGCAGCTAATTCATAGACCAGCGTTTTGGGGACGTCTTTAATCGCATTGTATCCACCAACCATATCGCCATACAGCGTGGCGTACCCTACCGACATTTCACTCTTATTACCGGTGGTTAAGACCATCTTGCCAGTCTTATTGGAGTACGCCATCAATGTGAGACCACGGCAACGCGCCTGAATATTCTCCTCAGTGGTGTCAGCCTCAACACCGTTAAACAATGGTGTTAGCTGCTGCACAAACGCATCGTACATGGTCTCGATCGAGACAACATGGTAAGTAATACCCAACGCCGTCGCCTCGAGATGCGCGTCCTCCTTGGAGATATCTGAGGTGTAGCGGAATGGCATCATAATGACATCCACATTCTCTTTGCCCAATGCATCCACAGCAATTGTGGTGGTGAGCGCCGAATCAATCCCACCGGATAGCCCAATGACCACGCCACTAAAACCATTCTTTTGTACATAGTCTCGCACACCAAGCACCAACGCTTTATAGATGCTCTCAAGGCGCGGATACTCCGCGATCATTTCGGAGCCGGTAACGGCCACCACCGATTCGTCACGGGTCACAGTCACCTTACTCAGTGCCGCCTTAAAACTGGCCATTTGGTGAACAACTTGACCTTGCTGATCGGTCGCAAACGAGGCGCCATCAAACACCAGCTCATCCTGGCCACCAACCTGATTAACGTAAATGACCGGTGTTTTAGTGGCTTCAGACCGTGCGCACACTACGCCCCGACGCTCCGGGATTTTGTTAGCGTGATACGGCGATCCATTAATATTGATAATCAGTTCAGCGCCTTCAGCTACCGCAGCTTCGATTGGTCCGTCATGCCAGATATCCTCGCACACGGTGAGCCCCAGTTTGATGCCGTGGTAGTCCACGACCACCGCCGATTCGCCGGCTTCGAAATATCGTTTCTCATCAAATACACTGTAATTCGGCAATTTAATTTTGGCGTATTCTTGGATAATCTTGCCATCCACAATCAACGCGCACATATTAAACAAACCTGCCGGTGTTTTTTTCGGGTAACCTACCACCAGATCAATACCAGACACAGTCTCGCACAACCGCGTCAATTGCGACTGTACACGTGTATTGAAGCCTGGGCGCATGAGCAAGTCTTCAGGTGGATACCCGGTGAGTACCAACTCAGAACACACCATCAAATCGCAGGCCAACTCGTCTCGAGCACGTTCAGCAAACTGAATAATCTGATCTACATTTTTCTCGATGGCACCGACCGTCACATTGATTTGTGCCAGGCCAATATTAATTTCACTACTCATGCGGTATCGTTCGTGTCTACGGTTTAAATCGTGGAATGACAAGCTGTCTTTCATGGCTAGACGAGAGTATATAGCGAACCATCGTATTAATCGATTATGCAGTTAGTAGTTCATACCAGCATCACAGAGATTGACGCAGCACAATGGAATGCCATGCTGAAATCCAACAACCCCTTTATGCGACATGAGTTCCTGCTCGGCCTGGAAATCACAGGCTGCGTGACGCCAGATACCGGTTGGCAGCCATCTCACTTGGCGGTCTACCAAGATGAAAAGCAGACAAAACTGCTCGGAGCCATGCCGCTGTATGTGAAGTCACATTCTTACGGCGAATATATCTTCGATTGGTCCTGGGCTGATGCGTTCCAACGAAACGGGCTTCAGTATTACCCAAAACTCAGTAATGCGATTCCGTTTACCCCGGCCACCGGTGAGCGGATACTAACGGCTACCGGTGCCGATGCGCTGTACATCTCAGACGCGCTAATTAATCACGCTCTGCACCTTGCAGAGGCAACACAGATGTCGAGTTTTCACTGCTTATTTTGTGATGCATCGCAGTTAGAGGCATTCCAGAAGCATCGCTTGCTTGCCCGTCATAGCACGCAATTTCACTGGCAAAATCGCAACTATCAGTCGTTCGATCATTTCCTCGAGCAGCTCAGCTCCAAAAAACGCAAGAATATTCGACGCGAACGACGCCGCGTCTCTGACGCCGGGATTCAATACCGCTGGTATACGCACGACGACCTAACGCATCCAATCGCCGACCAAATGTTCGACTTTTACCTGCGAACCATCCACTTATACGGTGCCCAGAGCTATCTAAATCGGGCGTTTTTTCATTATTTGGTCGATAATTTCAACGCCCAAACACTGATCTTGCTCGCAGAGCACGATGATCACGTGGTTGCCGGCGGTCTTTACTTTAAGAGCAACGACACACTGTATGGACGCTACTGGGGAACAAAACATGACTTGCATAGTGTGCACTTTGAAACCTGTTACTACCAGGCGATTGAGTGGTGTATCGCGCACGGTTACGCGCGATTCGAAGCTGGTGCTCAAGGTGAGCATAAGATAGCGCGTGGCCTGGAACCGGTGACCACCTACTCTGCCCATTGGTTGCGGGATCCACGTTTCTATGACGCCGTTGACGAGTTTCTACAGTCAGAGCAACAGCATATCCAGGACTACCAGGCGATGCTAAATCAGCATACCCCGTTTAAAGCCAGTCAGAAATAAGCACGATGCTCAATCTGTACCGATTTCCAGACGTAAACACGGCCACTGAAGATGGCTTATTGGCCATGGGTGGTGACCTTTCTCCAAGCATGCTGGTGTCCGCCTACGCGCAAGGAATCTTCCCCTGGTTCAATCAGGGGCAACCGATTCTATGGTGGTCTCCAGACCCGCGCATGGTGCTCTTTCCCCATGAATTTAAGCTATCACGTAGTCTACGCAAGACCGTGCGAAAGCTACAGTATCGCGTCACGGCAAACCAGCAATTCGAGAAGGTGATTGAGGCTTGTGCATTGCGTGGCAATCCGCCAGATCAAGCGACTGAGGAAACCTGGATCACTGAAGATATGCAACACGCTTACGCAGAGCTACATAGCTTGGGCTATGCACACTCCATCGAGGTATGGCAAGACGATGCCTTAGTCGGCGGCCTCTACGGCTTATTATTGGGCACTGTATTTTTCGGTGAGAGCATGTTCAGCCGAGAGCGTGACACCTCAAAGTTTGCGCTATAC
>JAUHZM010000186.1 GCA_030426005.1 Gammaproteobacteria bacterium | reverse complement strand
TTACGACTGGTTCCGTATGAGTTCTCGGGTACTGGATTTTTATTTTCTCAGCCGGATCGTCTCTCATGTAGGAGATCGCACGGTATTTACCTACAACATTGAGCCGCTGATTAAAGCGTTGGACAACCCGAAACTGGCTGACGAAGCGGCCACTGCGTTGTCGCACACCTTGTTGATGTTCGATGCTTTTTACGATGTCAAAGAAAAAGCCGACGCTGGCAATGAATTCGCCAAGAAAGTCATTCAATCTTGGGCGGATGCCGAGTGGTTCACCTCGAAAGAGGCTGTGGCTGAAAAAATTACGGTCACCGTGTTTATGGTGCCAGGTGAAACGAATACCGATGATCTATCGCCTGCGCCAGACGCGTGGTCACGTCCTGACATTCCGCTACACGCACTTGCCATGCTCAAAATGCCACGTGACGGGTTTGATGTGAATGGCGATCCGCTCGGTAAAATCGAAGAACTGAAAGCCAAAGGTCATCCGGTAGCGTATGTCGGTGACGTTGTTGGTACAGGCTCATCGCGTAAGTCTGCCACGAACTCAGTTTTGTGGACGATGGGCGATGACATTCCATACATCCCGAATAAGCGTGATGGTGGTTATTGCTTTGGTAATAAAATTGCCCCGATTTTTTATAACACCATGGAAGATTCCGGCGCATTGCCGATCGAGATGGATGTTTCCAAAATGGAAATGGGCGATGTGATCGACGTTTATCCATACGAAGGTGTTGTGAAACGTCACGGTACGGACGAAGTCATCTCAACATTTAAGCTGAAAACACAAGTGTTGTTGGATGAAGTGCGTGCTGGTGGACGTATTCCATTGATTATTGGTCGCGGTTTGACTGCGCGTGCACGTGAGTCACTGGGCTTGCCAGCATCCGACCTGTTCCGTCAGCCAGAGCCAGTTGCTGATTCGGGCAAAGGCTACACATTGGCACAAAAAATGGTTGGTAAAGCCTGCGGTCTGGAAGGCGTACGCCCCGGCCAATACTGCGAGCCTAAGATGACCACGGTAGGTTCACAAGACACCACGGGCCCGATGACGCGTGATGAGTTAAAAGACTTGGCTTGCCTGGGATTCTCTGCTGATTTGGTGATGCAGTCATTCTGCCACACTGCAGCGTATCCAAAGCCAGTTGACGTGACAACACATGCTCAATTGCCAGATTTCATTATGAACCGTGGCGGTGTTTCTTTGAAACCTGGTGACGGCATCATTCACTCTTGGTTGAATCGTATGCTGTTGCCTGACACAGTTGGCACTGGTGGTGACTCTCACACGCGTTTTCCGATTGGAATTTCGTTCCCAGCAGGTTCTGGTTTGGTCGCATTTGCAGCGGCTACAGGCGTTATGCCACTCGATATGCCGGAATCAGTTTTGGTGCGTTTTAAAGGTAAAATGCAACCAGGTATTACTCTGCGTGACTTGGTCCATGCGATTCCATTGTACGCAATTAAACAAGGTCACCTGACGGTTGAAAAAGAAGGCAAGAAGAATATTTTCTCTGGTCGTATTCTGGAAATCGAAGGTTTGCCTGACCTGAAAGTTGAGCAAGCGTTTGAAATTGCGGACGCATCGGCTGAGCGTTCGGCTGGCGGCTGCACCATTAAGTTGAACAAAGAGCCAATCATCGAGTACATCAACTCTAACATCACAATGTTGAAGTGGATGATCGCGGAAGGCTATGGCGACAAGCGTACAATCGCGCGTCGTATCATGGACATGCAGAAATGGCTGGATGATCCACAATTGATGGAAGCCGACGCAGACGCCGAGTACACGGAAATCATTGAAATTGATTTGGACGAGATCAAAGAGCCAATCTTGTGCTGTCCAAATGACCCAGACGATGCCAAAACTCTGTCAGACGTACTGGCTAATGGTGAAGTCGGCATTGACGAAGTGTTCATCGGTAGTTGTATGACTAATATCGGTCACTTCCGCGCTGCCGCTAAGCTGTTTGATGAGATGGGCGAGCCAGTGCCAACCCGTACATGGATCGTACCGCCAACTAAGATGGACGAAGCTCAGCTCACCGCCGAAGGGCACTACGCAACCTTCGGTAAAGCGGGCGCACGTACTGAAATGCCAGGTTGTTCCTTGTGCATGGGTAACCAAGCACGAGTAGCCGCTGGCTCAACCGTCGTATCAACGTCAACGCGTAACTTCCCGAACCGTCTCGGTGATGGTGCGAACGTCTATCTGGCATCAGCCGAGCTCGCAGCGGTAGCTGCGGTTAAGGGGCGATTGCCAACCGTGACTGAGTACCTGGAGATTGCGAAAAACCTCGATATGGTCTCAGAAGATATCTATAAGTATCTGAATTTCAACCAACTGCCCGCTTACCAAAAAGTGGCTGATGAGGTTGTTTTGGACGTGTAATTCCACTCACAAACATTACCATTTTGAAGCCCCGCACCAAAATGCGGGGCTTTTTTGTTCATATGTCAGGGAACTCGCGGTGACGAATATTGCGCCGTGTGTTTTCTCGAATTCACTATGCTATAAACGATCTGTATCCCCAAGCACCGTCTACCCAATTCACTAATGTGCTTGAATAGAAATCAAAAAAGTACAGAGATACTATGAAAAATTGCTTGTTCGCTCTCGCTATTGGACTCTTGGTGTCCGTGACTCTACCTAATCTTGCGCATGCAGGATTTCCAAATGACTTTTCTGATGTCACGTGGATTGACCCGGACATCTCAGGTTGGGCCCAAACATCTCGAATTTCTGTCGATGTTCGAGGTTCACGTTTAAGTGTCAATGATACGAAACGCACTGTCTGGCCAGCGCGCTACCACAGTACCCTAAATAATAGCTGTTGTAATCGCTCATTGTGGATGTTCATAAAATTCGAAGGTCGATGGTATGCGACGACGTTTGAGTACATGCGTTTTGGGCAAATCGATAAGAATGTTGAGGCTGTGCGTGGAAGGCAGATGAAGCGAATGCCTTTTTCTGGACCTGGCGTGGAATGGCATCCGGCCGAAGGCGAAGTGTATGGCTTCATGACCAGTGGTATGGCACGGTTCAACCTCGATAACGTTAATGTGCGGGAACGCAGCAACGTCGCGCTCTATCGCTGGGGCGTTGGGCCGACTGATAACGTTAATTTTGAGGAAGTGCCACGCCACCCTAATGGACACCCAATTACGGGCGATGAAGAACCTGAAGAGCCAGAGGAGCCTGTTGAAGAGTGTGTTGAACCTGAGCCACCGGCCGAAGTCATTAATACGCATGTGTATCGTGGTGAGGCAGTGGGGCAATTAGTTGTGACTGGCGCGACGAATCAAACAGCCGATTTTCGCGAAAATGTGACGATCGAAGTTAGTGACACGCGCTCCGTGGCGTTCCGCGTAGATGATGAATTTTTTATTTCGCAGGTCGGTCAAAACGGTAATTTTAGTGGCAGGTTCACCTTTGATATAGGCAACGCTGGCATCTGTATTGTTGATATTGACGTGATTGGAAATATCAACGGTAAGGTTGCGACTGGTAGTGCAAGTGGCAATGATTCATGTGCCGGTAATAATGCGAATTTCACCGCAACCTTCAGTGCCGCGTCGGCGACTGAGCCTAGCTACCTTGATCAGCGACCGCCACTTCCAACGCCGCGAAGTGTTTGTAATCCTCCAGATGTGTCTTCTGCAATAAACCTGTTGTTATTCGGTGACGAAGAAGAGTAACTAACGCTTGGGCTTGATCGTGGTTAAGGATAACCACGGTCTATGGCGTGTATGGCTTAAGATCATCGTCAGATCGCTTTCCCTGCTCTATACTGAGTCCAAGTAAAACACCGGAGTTTGCTATGGAGTTTGATCCTATCCTGCTGTCGCGCATTCAATTTGCGCTGAACATCAGCTTCCACATCCTGTTCCCGACCATCACTATCGGGCTGGCTTACTTCATTATCTACTTTCGGGTTCGCTACACCCTGACACGAGATCCGCACTGGGAATTTATCTATGCGTTCTGGGTCAAGGTTTTCGCGTTGACCTTCGCGCTCGGCGTTGTCACCGGCATCGTCATGAGCTTCCAGTTTGGGACCAACTGGCCAGGCTTTATGGAGCAAGCTGGCAATATTGCTGGGCCACTCTTGGGTTACGAGGTGCTTACTGCTTTTTTCCTCGAGGCCTCTTTTTTAGGCATCATGCTGTTCGGTAAGAGTCGCGTCTCAAACCGCTTGCACTTGATATCCACCATTGTCGTCGCACTGGGCACCACCTTGTCGGCATTTTGGATTTTGAGTTTAAATTCATGGATGCAAACCCCAGCGGGGTATACCTACGACGGCGACGCCATGATAGTGGAGAGTTGGCAGGCGGTCATATTCAACCCTTCATTTCCGTATCGTTTCGCGCACATGATGGTGGCATGTTTGCTTACCGCATCGTTCCTAGTGGCCGGTGTGAGCGCTTGGCGTACCTTGCGTGGGGTAGACGGGCCTGCAACCGCCCGAGTGATGCGAACCGCTGTCATCGCAGCCGCTCTGCTGATCCCTGTACAGATTTTTCTTGGCGACTTGCATGGACTCAACACCTTAAAGCATCAACCGGCTAAAGTTGCCGCAATTGAAGCGGTGTGGGAAACCGAGCGCGGTGCGGCGTTGACCCTGTTTGGTTTTCCCGATGAAAATGCAAGAACAACGCACGCAGCAGTCAAAGTACCCAAACTTGGAAGTTTGATACTGACACATGAGTGGGATGGCGAGCTAGTTGGTCTCAACGAGTTTGTCGGTGAGCATCCGCCCGTAGCGCCGGTGTTCTGGTCATTCCGGGTTATGGTTGGGGTCGGTATGTTGATGTTGCTGATTTCTTGGTTAGCCGTATGGCAGTATTGGCGACGTGGCTCACTCGGCACGATGACATTACGCGCTTTGTTCGCGATGACGTTCTCTGGCTGGGTTGCGGTTTTGGCTGGCTGGTATGTGACTGAGATTGGAAGACAGCCGTGGATCGTCTCTGGACTAATTAAAACCGCCGATGTGGTCGCCGATCATCCGGCTGGAACCTTGATGACAACGCTGGTGGCCTACCTCGTTATTTACACCTTTTTGTTGATTAGTTACATCGGGGCTTTGTTCTATATGTCGAGCAAGCCTGCGCAATCGTTATTGCACATGCATAATTACGGTTTGCCTGGAAAGCATCCTGAAGATGAAGCGTTCAGTAAACAGCCGGTAGGAGGGCACTAAGCATGGATCCATTTTTGCCGCTAATTTTCGTCGCCGTGATGGGCTTGTCGTTGTTGCTGTATGTGATTCTCGACGGGTATGACCTAGGCGTCGGTTTACTTCTACCGTTGGCTTCCGACGCAGAAAAGGACGTTATGATCGCGTCAATCGGTCCCTTCTGGGACGCCAATGAAACCTGGATTGTGATGGGGGTTGGCGTGTTGCTGATTGCGTTCCCTTCCGCACACGGAATTATCCTCACCAAGTTGTATTTGCCAGCGACCATTATGCTGTTCGGTCTGATTCTACGGGGCGTTGCTTTTGATTTTCGGGTGAAAGCTGGCGATGATAAAAAGGTCATGTGGAACCGCTTTTTCTTTCTTGGTTCTCTGGTTGCCGCGATGTCTCAAGGTTGGATGCTGGGCTCATATATCACCGGTCTCACTGGTTCGTTTATCAACACCTTGTTTGCGGTGTTGATCGCGGTGTGTTTGCCAGCGCTTTATTGTGTGCTTGGTGCGACCTGGCTATTAATCAAAACCGAAGGCGCGTTGTTTGAGAAAGCCGTTAAATGGGCACGTGCGTCTGTGTTACCGATGGCCTTAGGCTTGTTTCTGGTCTCCATCGCCACACCGTTGGTGAGCAGTGTGATTGCCGAACGTTGGTTTCAACTGCCCAACTTTATCGGCTTGTTACCGATTCCCGTGACCAGCGCAATTGCCTTGGTGTTGCTATTGGTACTTTTAAGACGTGATGTCGACGCACTGCGTAAACTCAATCCAGTGTATCTATTCGCGTGCCCCGTGGTGGTGTGCTTGATGGCAGCGCTCGGTCTGGCCTACAGTATTTTCCCGGATATCATCATCGGTCAGATGACGATATGGGAAGCCGCATCGCATCCTTCGGCACTGAAATTCACTTTGGTCGGCGTACTGATTGCCTTGCCCTGTATCGTGCTTTACACAATTTTCATCTACAAAGTATTCGCTGGCAAAGCCAGTGAGCTGCGATACGACTAGTTCATTCGCGCACTAAAGAAACGATGAATATCGGCTGCCACCGTTCGGTTGCGGGTAAACCAAGGGTGGAGTTTGAGCACGATA
>JAUHZM010000185.1 GCA_030426005.1 Gammaproteobacteria bacterium | reverse complement strand
TGTCGTTAAGCGCCGTTTCCCAACAGCGCACCTACTCTATCAATGGGGCGCTGAAGGTCAAAATACAAGACTGAATCTGAATTGTTTTGGCTTACGCAGTGACCGCTTTACACAATTCGGTAATGGCTGCCCAGTCACCCTTACGCACCAAATCGGTCGGTGCCAGCCAACTGCCGCCAACACACATCACATTTGGTAGGGCAAGAAAATCACGGTAGTTCGACTCGCTGACCCCACCGGTTGGGCAGAATCGTATCTTCGGAAACGGGCCATTAAACGCTTTCAATGCACCAATACCCCCAACCACCGTGGCCGGGAATAATTTACATTCAGTTAAACCATACTCAATGGCCAACAGCACTTCGGAGGCACTGGCCACGCCAGGCAAATACGGAACACCGAGTTCCTGTGCTGTCTCCACCAGCTTACGGGTCAAACCCGGACTGATAATACCATCAACACCGGCTTTCACCACGGCGGCCATTTGGGCGGCCGAATTCACTGTACCGGCCAACACCACCATCTCGGGGTAGGATTGCTTGATCAGCTCAATGGCTTTAATACCGTACTCATTGCGTAAAGTGATCTCAATCACGTTCACGCCACCGGCTAACAAGGCACTGGCAAGGCCATGCGCCTGAGTCTCATCTTCGATCACCACAACAGGTACAACCTGTTGATTACCCAGTAACATACTGACGACTGGCAGATTGTTCACAATTGTTTCTCCTTCAGTGCTTTCTAGTACTGCTGCAGTTGCTTTCATTCGCTCTTCCCGATAAACGATGCGCCATGTGTTGAATCACCAACCACCTCACGCATTTTTTCAAATAATCCACGCCCTAGCGTATTTGGCGTCAGAGGTTCAGGCGCCGCTGTTCGGCCCGCCAACTCAGCTGCATCCACTAAAACTTCTAATTCACCGCTATGGCAGTTAACACGCACCACATCGCCTTCTTGTAAATACGCCAACATACCGCCCTTCTTGGCTTCTGGCGTAACATGCATTGCAGTTAACACCTTGCCGGATGCGCCAGACATACGCCCATCCGTCACCAGCGCAACCTTGTGGCCACGATCCTGCAGGATTCCGAGGTACGGCGTTAATTTATGCAGCTCAGGCATACCATTGGCAGATGGCCCTTGAAAACGCACGACCGCAATATGATCACATGCTAGCTCACCCGCGTCGAAGGCCGCTTTCAGCGCTTCCTGGGTATCGAAAATCTTGCATGGGGCTTCGATCACCTGATATTGCTCTTCCACCGCTGAAATCTTAACCACACCAGTTCCGAGATTGCCTTTCACGGTACGCATGCCACCTTCCGGCGCGAACGGCTTTTCGATCGGTGAAAGAATGGTGTCATCACCACTGTCCGCCACCGGTGCGCCCCACGAAATCACACGGTCGGCATCCAGTTCTGGTTTGCGTGTGTACGCATCCAGTCCTTCACCCATCACATTGACCACGTCCTCATTCAACAGCCCCTGGCGTCGTAACTGGTAAACCACGTACGCGAGACCACCAGCTTGTTCAAAGTGATTCACGTCTGCCTGACCATTCGGGTACACGCGAGCCAATAGCGGCGTCTGACGCGAGACTTCGTCCATGTCTTCCCATGTAATTTGAATACCCGCCGCAGCGGCCATCGCTATGAGGTGCAGCGTCAGGTTGGTAGAACCGCCAGTCGCCATCATCATCACAATCGCGTTCACGACGGATTGCTCAGTAACCACATCCGCCATTGGGCGATAATTCGCACCCTTGGTGGTCTGGTCTAATAATCGGCGTACCGACTCTTTGGTTAGCTCGGTGCGCAGTAGCGTGCCGGGATTAACAAACGATGTGCCAGCCAACTGGAGCCCCATGGCCTCCATCAAGGTTTGGTTGGTATTCGCCGTACCGTAGAAGGTGCACGTGCCAGCACTGTGATAAGACGCAGATTCCGATTCCAGCAACTTAGCTTTATCAATTTCGCCAGCAGCAAACTTTTGCCGCGCCAGCGCCTTTTCTTTATTTGGAATGCCCGATGGCATTGGCCCTGCGGGCACAAACATCACGGGCAAATGACCGAACTGCAGTGCGCCCATCACTAGGCCAGGTACGATTTTGTCGCACACACCCAAACACATGACGCCATCGTATACGTCGTGTGACAGTGACACGGCAGTTGCCAGCGCAATCACATCGCGACTGAACAAGCTCAATTCCATCCCAGGCTGTCCTTGGGTGACGCCATCACACATCGCGGGCACGCCCCCAGCCACTTGTGCCGTTGCGCCCTTATCACGTGCGGTCAGTTTGATGATATTCGGGTAGCTTGCAAAAGGTTGATGTGCGGACAACATATCATTGTACGCCGTCACAATACCGATATTGGCACCTTGGCCGGCAGGTATCGACTTTTTGTCGGCTTCGGATTCGGCCGCCACCACGTGTGCCCAGTTACTGCAGGACAGCCTGTCCGGCGCGGGCGGCGCGTTACGCATGGCATCCACCATCGCTAAGTATTCAGCACGGGTTTCCTTACTGCGCTCGATAATTTTATCGGTGATTTGTTTAATCGTCATAATTGAAAGCAGTCGAAACTAGTCTGCGTAGTAAACTTGCAAAGGAATCTTATTTTGAAAAATCGCACTTCGAATTGGCAGCTCAGTCGCGTCGGTACCGGCACATGCCTGCTCAAAAACCTGCCGTTTTTGAGCGCCAGTGAAATGCAAGGCTAGAAATTGAGTATTGAGGAGCGCTGGCAGACTCCATGTAATACGTGGGACTTGCGTACTGGGGCTTTCACAAGTCAGCAGCAAGGCAGGTGATTCAGGGTCAACTAACTCAGCCACATTATCCGCATCTGGGAAAAACGACGCCGTGTGCCCATCACCACCCATACCCAAAATAACGATGTCAAATGGTCGTGGTGCATCCATCGATGAAGACGTGGCCACACAGTAGTTACCCAACACCGCCGGATACGACGCTTCGACATTTTCCGCAGGCTGATACAGCGGCACAAAGCGCACCGTTTCTGGCAAGGCATCCAACAAATAGCGATGCATAAATGCCGCGTTTGAGAGTTCATGCGTTTCGGGCACCCAACGCTCGTCAACCAAGGTAATCACGACTTTCGACCAATCCACATCATGATCGGCCAACGCTTTAAACAAGGGCTTCGGCGTGGAACCACCGGACAAGGCCATCACCGCAATACCATTACGGCTAATCGCATCCGCTAATTTAACCACCAATTCGCCAGCTAAATTGTCTGCCAGACTCTCGGCGTCCGCACCTTGATGCCATTCGTAATTCGCATCCATCTTAACCACCGTAGTCCTGCCACTTGCGACCATCTTTAATCAACAAGCCCAGCGCATCGTCGGGTCCAGTCGAACCCGCTTTGTATTTCTGAGGCTTCTGCTGCGTTGTTTTCCACCCGTCGATCATGCCATCGACCCAGCGCCAAGCTCCGCGCAATTCGTCAGAGCGCATAAATAAGGTCTGATCACCGCGCGTCACATCCAAAATCAAGCGCTCGTAGGCACTCGGGCTACGATGATCCTCAAAGGCTTCTTCGAACGACAGGTTCAAACCAACATTTTGCAGCGTGGTTTTCTCACTGAGCCCTGGCACTTTGTTCATCAGCTTCATCTCCACGCCCTCGTTTGGCTGCAGACGAATGACCAACTGGTTGTTATTAATCGCGTTGGGATCGATGTCGATGAATTTAAAAATCACCGGTTTAAACTGAATCACAATTTCAGAGTAGCGGTTGGCCATCCGCTTGCCGGTACGTAGATAAAACGGCACACCCTGCCAGCGGTTGTTCTCGATCTCTGCTTTGATTGCCACAAAAGTTTCAGTGTCCGATTCGCCAGTGGCATCGTCTTCCTGGCTGTAGCCGGGAACCAACTCTTGGCCAACCGAGCCCTCCGTATATTGACCACGCACGGTCAGTGTTTGCACGTTCGAGGCATCGATGGGTTTCAGGCTCCGAATGACTTTAAGCTTTTCATCTCGAATATCATCTGCCTTATTGCGTGATGGAAACTCCATCGCCACCAAACACACCAATTGCAATAGATGGTTCTGCACCATATCGCGCAGGGCACCTGACTCGTCGTAGTAGGCCCAACGACCACCGGCGCCGACGCTCTCGGCAACGGTAATCTGCACATGGTCGATATAATGGCGGTTCCACAGCGGCTCAAAAAAGATGTTGGAGAATCGTAGTGCCAACAAATTCTGCACCGTTTCCTTACCAAGGTAATGGTCGATACGGTAAATCTGCTGCTCTTCAAACGTCTCAAACAAGGTGTTATTGATCTCGTTGAACGACTCACGTGACGAACCCAATGGCTTCTCAACCACTAAGCGAGTGGTGTCGGTCACCGCACCGGCTTCGCCCATGGCTTTACAGATCGGTGCAAAAATCGACGGTGGCGTTGACAGATAAAAGACGATTTCTCCTTCACCCATCTCCTGTTGCAGGCGCTTTATATCTTCAGGGTCGGTCGCGTCGCCAACAAAATGCAGGATGCGGTCAGCAAAACTGGCCCAGGTTTCGTCATCGACGCCTTTTACATAATCACTGTCTTCAGTCCATTTGCGCATGTTCTCGACAAACGCTTCAGCGGTAAATTTGCCGCGCCCAAAGCCCACGACTTTCGAGCAATCGGCGAGTAAAGACTCTTTATGTAGACTGTATAGCGCCGGATACAATTTCCGGAATGCGAGGTCGCCTTCGCCGCCAACAATCACGATGTTACAGGTGTTAAGCATTCTTTGCTCCAATCCATCGCTGACGACCCGCCTCGAAAAACAACGGAAAACCAGTCAATTTCCGCCATTTCAGATGCCATTGGCCTGTCAGAATTATGTAATTAATTTACATATTTTAGGGATAATGTTAAATTATTTCAAATTGAATGTTATTTTATTACAAAAATTTGCACGCCAGATAGAGTCAAAACTCACGTCAAGCGCACCGCAAAGACTACACGTTTACGCTTACGCATACTAACCCTTTCCTGCGATTGTCATTGAGCCGGAGAAAGCCAGCCTAAGCGATCAATACACCAAATTTTTGACGATAAGACCGCACAATCAGAGTACCATAGCGGCGACCATAAAAAGGAGCGAGGATCCATGAGTGACAACCCGACGCTGATCGCAGACATTGGCGGCACCAACGCCCGATTTGCGCTAACCACCGACGCACCGCGTTACTTCCAGCAGGCACAAACACTGGAAGCAGCCGAGTTCGAACACGTGTCAGATGCCATCGACACGTATTTGCATTCGCACGACATAAAACAGCTCAAAGCGATCTCCTTGGCTGTTGCTGGGCCAATACGCGACGGCAAAGTCACCTTCCCAAACAGTCACTGGTCAATTGATTGCCGCTCGTTGAGCGCGCGCTACCATACCGATCACGTAAAACTGCTGAATGACTGGGAAGCTATCTCTTACAGTTTGAGCTGCCTGGATAGCGCCGACCTGATCAATATTGGTGGCGACTGGCACGGCCTGCCGGATGGCGATTACACAGTCGGCGCGCTCGGACCGGGAAGCGGCTTGGGCATGTCGGGTCTACTACGCCGCAACGATGTTTTGATTCCGCTGGTCACCGAAGGCGGCCACGCAGGCTTCTCGCCGGAGAATCAGTTACAAGGCGAAATCCTAGCCTACTTACACCAAAAGTTTGATGATCGTATCTCGCGTGAGCGTCTGCTTTCAGGGCCAGGACTGGTCAACATTCACGAGGCACTGTGCGAAATCCACGGACAAGAAAACCCGGGCTTGATCGCTGCCGACATCGCGGTAGCTGGTATTAATAAAACCGACCCAATCTGCGAAGAAACCTTCGACTTATTTTTTGAAGTCCTGGGGCAAGTGGCAGGCGACATCGCGCTGGCACTCGGCGCTAATGAAGGCATCTTCATCGGCGGCGGGATTTGTCAGCGCTACCCAAACCAACTGTTAGCCAGTCGCTTCCGCAAAGGGTTCGAAAACAAAGGGCGACATAGCCCACTGATGAAAGATATTCCAACCTGGTTAATCACACATAAAAACCCGGGACTGCTTGGTGCCAGCGTATTTGCGCAAACAAACCTCTGAGCCAACGCAGGATTTAAGTCAAAAAAAAGCCCCGATGATCACACATCGGGGCTTTTTTATTTCAACCAAGGTTAGGCTTATGCTTCTGCAACGCCTGGGCCTTCTGGTTGCCAGCCTTTCGCACCATAGAACGCGATATAGACATAACAAACCAATGGAATCAGAAAGGAACTCTGTAATC
>JAUHZM010000184.1 GCA_030426005.1 Gammaproteobacteria bacterium | reverse complement strand
TGATAGGTCGTCGTGTGGTTTACAAACAGCTTCATTAGCGTTCTCCAAATAAAAATGATTCGCCAATTCGCTCAGCCAGGTGGTTATTCTCGACGATAAAATCGCGCAGATACTCATGCAGACCACTGCTGATAATTTGATCCACGCTGGTGGAGGAAATGTCGTCCAGCATATGCAGCGCGTGAGTCTGGGCTGGAGAATATTTTTGATAGCTCGAACACAACTTATCGAGTTGTTTTGCCGTTTGCCGCACACAGTGGCTCAGTGAACGCGGGCAACGCCGATTAAGGATCAGAAACTCGGCCACTTTGGCAGGTGTGTGGTCACCGCCGTATTCCCAATGAAAGGACCGATAGGCCCCGAGTGCACGCAGCAAGGTACTCCACTGGTAGTTATCGATGCCACCACCAACCACCTCGGTGGTCGGCAATAGTATGTGGTACTTGATATCCAAAGCACGCGCCGTGTTATCTGCTCGCTCCACAAAGTAGCCCAGACTAAAAAAGTTGCTACCATCATTATGCAGCTGCGTGTTGATAAACGCGCCGCGCACCATCGACGCCTGTCTTTTGACCCAATCACACAGTTCGGGTAATTCGAGTCGGCTAGCGGGATTATTTTCAAATTCTCGGAACGCCAGATACATCTGATTGATCGCTAGCCAAACCTCACTGGTGATGGCGGTGCGCACTTGGCGAGCATTGTCACGTGCGATACGTAAACAACTAGCAATACTACTCGGATGGCTACCATCGTAGATCAAAAATTGGGCGACATTCTCCTCACTCTCGTCCGCATACCGTTGGCTAAATTGATCAATGGTATTGGTTGCTGTGAGGATCGAATTCCACTCTGACGCGTATCCACCTGACTGTGCAGGGATCATCGACATTCGATAGCCGACCTCTAGATGGCGCGCCAGATTGTCGGCTCGTTGCATATAACGAGAGGTCCAAAAAAGTGACTCAGCATTACGACTTAGCATGATGTTTTTCCCAATCTCTTGTATCTGGTTAGTTCGACAACACCCAGGTGTCTTTAACGCCACCACCCTGGGATGAGTTAACCACCAGGGACCCTTCCTTAAGGGCGACACGTGTCAATCCGCCGGGACACAATTTAATTTGATCACCAACCAGGCAATAAGGTCGCAAATCCACGTGCCGAGGCGCGAGCTCCTGCTCAACGTAGGTAGGTGTGGTCGACAATGCCAAGGTCGGCTGAGCAATAAAATCTTCGGGGTCAGCCAAAATACGCTGACGGTACGCCTCTATCTCTTGCTTACTGGCTGCCGGTCCGACCAACATTCCATAACCGCCCGACCCATGCACTTCCTTCACCACTAATTCAGCCAAGTTGGACAACACATACTTCAGGTCATCAGGCTCGGAGCAACGCCAGGTTTGAACATTATTCAGTAACGGCTCTTCACCAAGATAAAAACGAATCATTTCAGGTACGTAGGTGTAGACAGCCTTATCGTCAGCGACACCAGCGCCGGGAGCCGAACATATCTGTACACCACCGGCGCGATACGCGTTCATCAATCCGGGCACGCCAAGCATCGAGTCCGGTCTAAAGCACAGCGGATCAATAAAACTGTCGTCAATGCGTCTATAAATCACATCCACACGCCGCGGGCCACGTGTGGTGCGCATATACACAAAATCACCCTGAACGAAAAGGTCTCGCCCTTCCACCAACTCCACACCCATCTGATCGGCCAGGAACGAATGCTCAAAATACGCTGAGTTTGCCGAACCGGGCGTCAGCACCACAACGGTGGGCTCTTGCTCACACAATGGTGGTGCCACCGATTTCAGGGTTTTTCGCAACAAACTCGGGTAATTGTCGACCGGCATGATGCGATTGCTGCGGAACAAGGCCGGAAATAGCCGCATCATGATTTCACGGTTCTCCAGCATATACGACACGCCTGATGGAGTCCGGCAGTTGTCTTCCAGCACGTAAAACTCGTCGGGGCCAGTCCGCACCATGTCGACACCAACTACGTGCGAAAATACTTTCTGCGATGGAGAAATGCCCACCACGGCACGCTCATACGCATCGTTCTGGTAAACAAGTTTCGCGGGGATGCGCCCTGACCGAACAATTTCACCACGGTGATAAACATCCCATAGAAAGGCGTTCAATGCCCGTGCGCGCTGTTTAATACCTCGTTCTAATTTGGACCACTCGTTGGCGGTAAAAATACGCGGCATAATGTCGAACGGAATCAAGCGCTCAGTGTCACCACCTTCACCGTAAACCGCAAAGGTAATTCCGATTTGCCGAAACAAAGTTTCCGCTTCACGGTGTTTCTGTAAGAGAACTGAGGGATCCGTGTTCTCGATCCATCGTAAGACATCTTTGTAGGGCTCGCGTACCTGGTCGCCCGACTTCATTTCGTTAAATGACACGCAGGAAATTCCTAAAATTAAAATTAATACTGGGTGTACCAACGACGTTGCTGGCGAGGTCTGTGCTCATATGTCGTTCGCACCAGAGCTTGAACGAGTATGCATACCTGCATTGTGCAGAATCCGTTGGGATTTGTCATACCCATCAATTGAATAAAGTGGCGGATCATTCCAATTCCGCTTCAACCCAAGACTGCATTGCATCTAAATCACACAACTCGATGCGTCGATACCCCAAACGAATAAAACCCAGAGACTGCAAGGTTTGCAATGCTTTACCAATCGATACTCGAGATACGCCGATGGTATAGGCTAACTCCTCTTGTCGACAAACAAAATCATGGTGCTGCCTCGAGGTCTTGGCCATCGTGAGAAGTATGCGCGCGGTGCGCTGCGGCAAAGGTAAACGACGTATAGCGTCCATCATCTCCAACAATAGATGCGAACGCAGCAGTGTTGTGGTTAAAAGCGCCTGCGATATCTCCGTATGCTGGGCATACAACTGCATAAATCGTTGCCCCGTGAGCTGATAGACTGATGTGTTCTGGCCCGCATACACGTCATGCGTTCTAGGCAACTCAGTGAACAAGGTAAACTCGCCAAAGCATTCGCCTTCGCCCAATATTGCGGTCATTACGAACTTGCCATCCATACCATACACACCGACATGCGCAACACCCTTGGCGACAATGGAGATACCCGGCGCAGCTGCACCTCGACTGTGGATCAATTGCCCATCTTCGTAATTTACGAGTCGGCCAGCCGCTTTTAGTTGCTCCGCGATAGGAGAACTGAGCTGCGACAAGAAATTCGGCGTATTAACGCGCAATAAGTCCATAAGCCACCAAATTGCTAAAAAGTTAGCATTATGCTGCCGAATTCACTGCTAAGGTGCAAGTTCGATCACTCATTGGCAGCGTGGCTATGAAACCAGAACTCCTTATCGTACTGTCCATCTTTGGCGGATTTGTCCTGCTTGAGATCACACTGACTCAGTTTTTTAATAAACCTGGACAGACTCGTTCCGATGCGCTGGTGGAATCAATCAGTACTGGTGTACTCATGTTCGTTACCCAACCTCTGGCCGTTGCTGGTGGTATGGGCATCGCCGCGCTGGTGGCACCACAATGGCAAGACGTGCTAACGCATTGGCCTTGGCTGGCCGTATTCGGCTTGTTTCTGATCTTCGACGACATGCTGCAATATTGGTGGCATCGGCTTTCACACACTCTGCCCTGGTTGTATAAATTACACCGCCCGCACCACAATGCGGCCTACCTGTCGATCCGAGTGGTCTATCGTAATAATATCTTTTACTACCTGCTAATGCCTGGCCTTTGGTGCTCAGGGGCGCTGCTTTATTTTGGTGGTGCACACGTCTACGCCGTGTACCTAGTGATCAAGATGAGCGTGATTTTTGCCGCTCACAGCGATGTGCGATGGGATCGTGCGCTCTATCGCATACATTGGTTATCGCCGCTGATGTGGCTACTTGAACGCACTATCTCAACGCCCGCCACACACAGCGCACACCATGGTAAACATGCCGCCGACGGTGTTACCCATTACAAAGGCAACTACGGCAACCTGCTTTTTTTCTGGGATATTCTATTCGGTACGGCAAAGATTACCCGTCGTTACCCGCAGGAATTCGGCGTCGAGGACCTGCCCGACACCTCAACCGCAGAACAATTATTGTGGCCACTGGTCAGGCATCGAGCGGCATCACCAAAACAAACGGAATCAGTCGTCTAACAGCAGACTGAACGGCGGTAACACGGTATCAGCCCTCCGCTCACCGCCTTGCAGTAACGCGCGAATACGACGAAAGGCACCAACTTGTCCGTCGGCAGCCGACCCAGCGACCGGCGTGAAATCAGCTATCTGTGCGAAGGCACCATGCATCGCGTTTTGATAGTAACGAGTGTAATGGGCTGCCGCTTGAGGCTTGTCCCACTGTGCCACGATATTGCTGCCAGGAAAACGCTCATCATCTGAAAACGTGTTGTTCGCTTCGAAGTTAAATTCTTTGACACTCCCGCTCGGCAGCGCAATGAATGTGGCCTTCTGTGACCCAGCGAGCCTCAACACGGTGTTGTAACGCGCGATTATTCCGCGCCCCGAGGAAACCGAAATTCCTCGGTTGTGTGCGGTGTAAATCAGATTATCCTCAAACAACAGGTTTTCGAACTCGGCATCATCAAAGAACAGTCCTTGAAACGAACGGTTGCCCATCAATGCCACATTGCCACGAAACACCGAGTTAGTGACCTCGCCCTGTCCTTGCATGAAGTCCACATGCGCGCTCGGAGATGCATAAATGTGCTGAGCGCCAAAGTTGTTGGTGACAATGGCCTGATCCACGCCGCCAAATTTGAAACAATCGGATGCGACCCAATCACAACGATTCGCATCGACCGTAATCTCGCTAACCCCGAAGAACACATAGGCACTGCTTTGCACATCAGACACTGAGTTGCCTTCAATGATGACGTTCGAAGACCCATCCCCAACGTTGATTCCATACAGTGTACTCACTTGGGTATACACGGGCGCTTGGCGGTTAAATTGATTTTTTCCATGAATCCACGCGTTGCGGATCTGCACATTGCTACTGGCAAATACACCGACACCTTCGCGTGACTCTGCCACCACCTTAACTGTGTCGATTCGCAGGTAGTTGGACGCCTCAATCTCAATATGGGAAAACACCGCTGGATTCGATTTATTGCTCGACTCGAGCGTCACATAGTTCGTGAATACGCGGTTATTTACTGACAACGCACCATAGTTGCTTGGTGCCAACCGAATTGTATCGCCAGCACTGGCGCTCGATAAAGCAGCTGATAATTCACCAGCATTTCTTACCAGGATGGTTGCCGCATGAGCACAATGCGACACGCTGATGTAGATCAGCGCCGGCAAAATAAATTTAAACCATGTCATAGTCTGCCTCTCGATTCGACAAAGCGAATCATCGTTCAAAACTCGGCGTCGGCACATGGGCTCGGAATACACTAGGCACCCGGCCGCATTCGCGCTGGCCAAGTCCCCTACCCAAAAAGAGTTACTGAAAATGCGTTTTCACGTATTCCACACGCTGCTCAACCGTTGGCGTGCGTCGAAACTTAAGTGATTCGATCTGTTTCAAACGTGGCAACAGGCCCAAGCGATTGGCCATTTGGATTGCTAACCCTGGGCGCGCATTAAGCTCTAGTACCAGCGGACCACGATTCTTATCGAGCACGATATCAGCACCGAGATACCCAAGCCCGCACATCTCATAACAACCTGCTGATAAATGTAGCAAGCGGTCCCAGCCTTCGATGGCGATATCAGACAAGTCTCTACCAGTGTCTGGGTGGTGCGTGACCGGGCGGTCAAACTGTACCGCTGAGCGTGCGGTGCCGGTGGCGATGCTTAGTCCAACACCAACCGCACCCTGATGCAAATTGGCTTTACCATCACTCGCATGCGTAGCCAACCGCAACATCGACATAACGGGATACCCTCTGAATACAACTAGACGAATATCTGGCACACCTTCATGGCTTAACCCGTTAAACACCGGGTCAAACTCAATTAAAGCCTCAACCACCGCCACATCCGCCGCACCGCCCAAGCTGAAGAGGCCAGCCAAAATGTTTGACACGTGGCGCACAATGTAGTCGCGATTGACGTATTCACCGCTGGCCTTTTTATAGCCTTTTTCATCCGATTGCAGGATGACCAAAATGCCCTTACCACCACTGCCTTTGGCTGGTTTGATGCAAAAGCCCTGATGCTTCTCTAGGATTTCAAACACCAACTCCACGTCGTGCTGGTACTGCACCACGCCCAATAAGTCCGGCACCGCAATGCCGTATTCCAGCGCCAGAGTTTTGGTTTTAAGTTTATCGTCAACGTTTGGGAACAAGCTACGTTCGTTGTAGCGTGAGATGTA
>JAUHZM010000183.1 GCA_030426005.1 Gammaproteobacteria bacterium | reverse complement strand
CGCCACACTTCAAAATGGTGGCGTTCACTGTCGACTAAGGTGCCGTCGTGATCAAAGATAAGTGCGAGCATGGCTATCAAATACCCGCGCTACTTCTTGGTGTCGATATCATTGAGCACGGTGTGCAGTTTCAGAATAGTGTTCTTATCCAAACGGTTGTGCTGAGTGGCATGCGCGAGCACATGCTTGCCAAGATTGGCATACAGGGTAGGGAGATTAGAGGAGACGTTTTCCAGTGCGGCAAGATGATTCGCCACGGTATCCGTGTCGCCACCCATTATTGGTCCGCCTAGTGTGCTATCAAATCCGCGTTGTAGAATGCTCTCTAGCGTACCTTTAACTAATGGTTGGATTGAGCGCCAATACAACTTACCGTCGACGCCGGTCGATGAGGCGATACGCATCGAAGCCTCAAGCAGAACAGTTAGATAGTCACTGGCGATGACGGAAGCGGCGTGGTATTTCGGCTTGGATTCACGTGAGATCGTCATCGGTACAAAGCCGATGAGTTTAAACATCGCATCGGTGATTTTTAGTGCAGCGCGATCGCCTTCGCCGTACAGATAACTACGGTGCAAGCGGTTGTTCAAAATTCGCTGTGATGCCTCTAGATCGTAAAATTTGTTCACTGGGTATAAGGAGCACGTGTGAACGCCGGGTTTTTTGTGTGCACTGTCGAGTGCTGTACTGTCCAACACCTTAGAAAAATGGGCGATGACGGCTCCCTTTTTTAGGTTAATCGCGAGGATTTTACAGGTTGACTCGATCTCTGTTTCCGGCACCGCCAATAGTACTAGATCGGCGCTGACAACGGCATTGAGCATCGGCTGCACATCAGTACGAATATTGAGCTTCTTCGCCTTTTCAGTGATCAGTGTCGTATTTGGGCCGGTCAGGGAGACGGTGGCTTTCTGTTTCTGAAAGCTTTGCGCAAGTGCTAGACCGAAGTCTTCTGCGCCGACTACGGCAATATTCTTCCCGACGAGTGATTCCATTATAGTAAGGCTGTATTTGTTGAGTCTCTTGAACTATTTTGAACTAAAGGATGGGTTAGTCGGATCAAGTAAACTGTGTGAAATGGATTGTAAGTGTCTGATATCACGTTGAAAATGTCAACATATACCTTAGTCTTAGATTGCGCTCCCAATCATAGCGTAGTTGAGATGATGAGCACTGAAGAGAGAAAATGCTACTTCTGAAGCTGGATTAGTCTGCGGGATTAATATGTCAGGGAAATGACTTTTTGCGAGTTTAGTCATCACGTTCACGCCTGGAATGCCTGGGTTTTTTTTCGCATTCAACTGTCATTAAGGCTAAACCGGTATAGAATAGCGCCATCCGAGAAGCTGTCACACAAAGAGGTGTGGATGGCTCACGTCGTTGAACTCTTTTTATTGGTTGTAAAATTATAATGTTGTTGATTAAGAAGGTAGCCATAGCCGCGTTGCTAGGCACATTGTTGCTCCCCTTGGGTCAAACTTGGGCAAAAGATTCAGTCTCTTTACGTAAATTAGTCATGGTTGCCGGGATTCGTTACTGGCAAGCGGTTGCCACTTGCGATGGTTCCGAAGACGAATACAAACTACGTCGTCGGGAAGGTAAAGACAACTGGTGCGCTATGGAGTTTGATGATATCTGTGACGCAGATAAAACCACCACCGCCAAGAAGATTTGCGCACATGTCAGAGGTGACGAAATGATCGCCGACGCGACTGCTGCAAGTGCTGAAAAAAGTGCTGAAAAAAGTGCTGCGCGAACTGCGCTGATTAACGAACAAATTGAAATCGAGCGTAAGTTGATCACATTGCGACAACGCGGCCTTGAGCTGCAAAAACGTGAACTCGAGCTTAAACGCGAGCAGGTTCAGTATTAATGTAGGCGGGCATCAAAAGATCGGTGCCCGTGACTTCCATTATTTGATTTGTAAATGGCTCATCTGAAGCAAACCCGGTTTTTCTGGTGTGAGGATTCGAAGATGGAGCGCAGGTTTTAAATACTTATTTTGTCGGGAGACTATCGATTTTCAGCACCTTACCAGTCAGCCTTGTGTGTGAATTGCTAAAGTCGCAGTTTGAGCCTGCGTTAAAAGTCTAGGAGATATCTATGTTCGTCGATCAATATCCAATTCGAGTCGTAACGTTGATGGTGTTGTCCGTGCTGATTAGTCCCTTCTGCGCGTTTGCGGAGTCTAAATCCGGTCCGGACACTTCCACCCGTGCAGAGACCCTGGCTGTGTCATCCATTATCGTGGACGGGCACATCGACGTACCGCACCGCGTGTTTGATCAATGGGTGGACGTCACGCAAGCCACTGATGGTGGTGATTTCGATTACCCGCGCGCCAAGCTCGGGGGTTTAAATGCGCCTTTCATGTCGATCTATGTGCCAGCGGCGCTGGACGGCACACATGCGTCGACTCAGCGAGCGCACGCCCTGATCGATCATGTTGAGGCGCTGGTTGGTCGTGCACCTGAAAAGTTTGCCATTGCGCGTTCACCAGATGATGTCGAGCGTCACTTCAAAGAAGGCAAGATCTCGCTGCCGCTCGGGATGGAAAACGGGGCGCCGATTAACGGTGATCTAACAAATCTAGACGCGTTTTATAAACGCGGTATACGCTACATTACGCTAACGCACTCCAAGAGCAATGCTATCTCTGACTCGTCCTACGATGACAATAAGCAATGGGATGGTTTGAGCACCTTTGGTGAAGAGTTGGTTCGTGGCATGAACCAGCGAGGTATCATGGTTGATGTGTCACATGTGTCGGATGCGGCGTTTTACGACACGTTGCGTATTACCAAGGCGCCAGTGATCGCATCGCATTCATCATTGCGTAAGTTTACTCCCGGATTCGAGCGCAATATGGACGACGCCATGCTTCAAGCGTTGGCCAAGAATGGCGGTGTAATCATGATCAACTTTGGTTCCACGTTCGTGGATGCTGACGCACGAGAATGGTCAGATGCGCGCAGTCTTGAAGTCGAGGCGATGGAGAAAAAACATGGGGCGGACAGCGAGGTAGTGCGACACTTTATCGACAGCTATCGTGACCGAAATCCGTTCCCTTATGCCAGTGCTGATGATGTGGTAGAGCATATTGATTACGCGGTAAAGTTAATCGGCGTGGATCATGTCGGTCTTGGTTCTGACTATGATGGTGTTGGTGACTCCCTGCCAATCGGGCTTAAAGACGTGGCGTCATACCCAGTACTGATTCAAGGCCTGATTGAGCGCGGATACTCTGATCAGGACATTCGCAAGATCCTAGGGCTGAATTTACTTCGCGTTTGGCGAGAGGTCGAAAACGTCGCCACCAACGGGTAGCTCGCGAGCTATTCGCAGCGGGCCTTTACCACGGTAGGGTTTCACCATTCGCATGCCAAAAGGTGCCTGAGTTGGTGAGATCGAGTTCGTCAATCCGTTGCACAATATTGGCCGCGGCTTGATCTGGCGTGACGTCGCCGTAGCCGCCGATCATATCGGTGCCAACCAGGCCAGGGTGAATAATGCCCACCGCAATTCCACGCGATTTTAGGTCGTGCGCCATGGAAACGGCGGCGATATTCAAGGCCGCTTTCGACATGCGGTATCCATAGCGACCACCGCTACTATTGTCTGCGATCGAGCCCATACGACTGGTGATCATGGCTACTTTCGCGTGCTCAGCCAGGTTGTTAAGCACGTGTTCGGTGATTCGTAACGGCCCCAATGCGTTCACCGCGAACTGGGCGTCTATCGTGTCAAAATTGAGATGCCCGAGGACTTCATCGCGCAAGATGCCAGCATTATTAATCAGCAATTCGATTCTCGTATTGGCAAGTTTATCTGCCATTAATTCAAGTGAATCGGGTTTAGTGACATCGATTCCGGTGATCACGGTTGCGCCAGACTCCATCAACGCGGGCGACGGTTCTCGACAAGCCGCGATGACCTTCCAGCCACGTCCCAGGTAGTGCTCGGTTAAAGATAGTCCGATCCCACGATTGGTTCCGGTGATAAAGGCGGTATGTTGCATAATAGTCTCCAGCATGTGTGCGCCGAATCATAGCATGCTGCCCGAATGTTCCAGGCCAAATCATGGCGTCGAATCTCAATTGTAAAAATATTTCTGCTATGCTGACAAAAATCACTAATAACCCCACAGCAACATGAGCAATCTCTACAACAATATTCTGGAAACCGTTGGTAATACGCCTATTGTGAAAATCAATAAACTGGCGCCAGCCCACGTTAATTTGTACGCCAAGATAGAAGCGTTTAACCCAATGGGTTCAGTGAAAGACCGCCTGGCTTTGAACGTGATTGAACAAGCCGAAAAGTCAGGGGCTTTAAAACCAGGCGAGACGATTGTTGAGGCGACCAGCGGTAATACTGGCATTGGTTTAGCGATGGTGTGCGCACAGAAAGGCTATCCATTGGTGATTGTCATGGCCGAATCGTTTAGTGTCGAGCGTCGTCGACTCATGCGCTTTTTAGGTGCGAAAGTGATTCTTACTCCGGCCGCGTTGCGGGGCAATGGCATGGTTGCTAAGGCCAAAGAGTTGGCTGAGACACATGGTTGGTTTATGACGCGTCAATTTGAAAATGAAGACAATGCCGAGATGCATTCTCGTACTACCGCGCCGGAAATATTAGCTGCGTTCAGTGATCGTTCGCTGGATTACTGGGTAACTGGCTACGGGACAGGTGGCACTCTGAAAGGTGTTGCACGCGTGCTGCGCGCAGAGTCTCCGTCCACTAAAATTGTGGTGTCTGAGCCGGAGCTAGCCAGTTTAATTCGCTCTGGCGCAATGCAAAAAAATAACGTCGATGGCTCGCCAGCCGAAACACACCCAAACTGGGAGCCACATCCGATTCAAGGCTGGACACCGGATTTTATTCCCAAGCTTACTGCCGAGGCGATTCAAAGTAGCTACATCGATGAGGTCCTCACGGTAAGTGGTTCTGCCGCGATCAACTGTTCCAAACAGCTTGCACAGCAAGAAGGGATATTCGTCGGCATCAGCGCTGGTGCTACTATGGTGACGGCATTATCTGTGTGTGAGCGAGCATCTGAGGGATCAAATATTCTGTGCATGTTGCCGGATACTGGTGAACGGTATTTGAGCACGCCATTGTTTGGTGATATCGAGGCGGAAATGAACGATGCGGAGCTTGCTGTGTCTCAGTCAACACCGTCTGCGCAGTTTCCCGCGTAGTCAATCAGATAAGTTTTTGAATCCAATTGCGGCGTAAGCGCATCTTAATCAGTATCGATGGTGCCGTCGAGGCATTCGTACGCTCGCGCATTAAGTCAGACTGCGCGCTCCAAAATCACATCACCGAAGAGGAATAATTGTGAAAAAACAACGATTTCGACGCCTAACGCTGACTGCGATGGCGGTCATGCTGCCGTTTAGTCCAACGGCGTTTTCTGCCAATGACTTTGATCGCAGCCCTGAAGCAATTAGTAGTCATTGTGAGCAATATATGGCGACATTCAATAGTCAAATTGATGCGCTGGTCAAGGACGACGCTGAGGCTAACTACGACTCTGTTTTTGTCGCGTTCGACAATCATATGACGCAGTTTGTTGATCAGCTTCTACATGACTACCTGATGCAGAATGCGCATACCGATGCCGCTATACGTGACGCCAGCACAGCCTGTGCGTTGAAAGGTTTCTCGGTGCTGAATGCGCTCAGCGCTAATCGTGCTCTGTATGAACGTATGTCCGCCGTGCCAACCGATGAGCTGGCCGCAGACAAAGCATATACCGTGAATTACTGGAAAGCGGAATTCGAAAGCTCGGGTATCGGCAAAGACGAGAAAACGCGAGCGGCCATCAAAGCGAAAAATGATGAGATCAGTGCGCTAGGCAATACCTTTGGTCAAAACATCAATAATGCGGTGAATAAAATCCAGGTCAAAGCTGATCGCCTTGCGGGCTTGCCGCAAGACTATTTAGACAGTCATCCGGCCGACGAAAAGGGTCTGGTCACAATCACCACCGCCTACTCAGACACGCAGCCTATCACCAAATACGCGCATGACCGAAGCTTACGTAAAGAGGTGGTGATGATGAGTCGCAACCGGGCGGTGGAAGAAAATACCCCGGTGCTGAAAGAGCTACTGCAAAAGCGCTACGCACTGGCGCAGTTGCTCGGGCATAAGAACTACGCTGAAACCAATATGCTCGGCACCATGGTGGCCAAGCCGTCGAATGTGGCCGACTTCACTGCCAAGTTGAGTGCCGCTATCGCCGATCCTGTGGTCAAAGAAAAATCACAGCTGTTGGCGCAAATGCAAAAGGTAGACCCGAAAGCCAAGCAGGTTCGTAGTTGGGACGCGTCATACCTGTCGAATATAATTCGTGAGCAGGATTACAAGCTGGACGCCAAAGAGGTTCGTCAGTAT
>JAUHZM010000182.1 GCA_030426005.1 Gammaproteobacteria bacterium | reverse complement strand
CAAGCGCCACACCAAACACAATAAACTCACTAAACCACAGCCTTTGCGTTGGCGCTTCCGCACCGAAAATCCATAACCGAAACGCTTCATGCCCAATCAACAACGAATCATAGTTCAATACATAACAGGCAATTAACGGCGTCAAATGCCATAAATCACTGGTTTTAAACGTCGCATTAAAGACCACCTTTTTGCAGTACAGGTAAAGTAGCGGGCCGTACATGACAGGCGCAAAAAATAACCAGGCCGCAAGCGGGTAGAAAATGGGCGACGTAATACCCAAGCCAATGAAGGGCACAAAGAATGCCAGGCCCATGACCAAACAATACAAGCCGAGTATCTTACTGGCGGCATTGGAATTTCGGTCTAAGTAGAGCAAGAAAAATAACAACACACCCTGAAAGCTTCCGACCGCGGAGATGTACTGATGCAATGCTGTCATTAAGTCGTGTTCCAGACGTATTTTTCGTGTTCGGTGTTTGATTCCAGATCATAATTTGGACCCGGCGAGCAAATCACATTGTAAGCTGCGCCATTCGCAAACACCAACCATGCAGGTGCGTCGTGGGAACGATTCCAAAAGATCGCCATGCGTTTATTCAAACAGTTAGTCTATATTTGCTAGTATCAATCAATATCGACGTTCCAGAGGCAACCCAGAATGCCCGAGAAAGCAAACTCGCTGAAACAAATTATTAGCGACATCTACGCGCAGGAATCGCGGCGTGTGTTTGCAACTTTGGTACGTTTACTTGGCGATTTCGATTTGGCGGAAGAAGCCTTGCACGATGCGTTTAGCGCAGCGCTCAGTCAATGGCCGGATGCGGGCGTTCCAGAGAACCCAGCCGCCTGGCTGGTATCAACCGGTCGATTTAAAGCCCTAGATCAAGCGCGGCGTCGCACGCGGCACGATCACCTGATGCAACAAGTCGTTCAGTTGGCGGACAACGATGGGGACGACGACCAACCCATGGCGTTTGAAGCGATTGAGGACGACCAGCTTCGGCTTATATTCACCTGTTGTCACCCAGCGATCGCGCCCAGTGTTCAGGTGCCTCTGACTTTGCGCGAAGTGTGTGGCTTAACCACCGAAGAGATTGCCAGTGCGTATTTGGTATCACCATCGACCATGGCACAACGCATCGTTCGTGGTAAAGCCAAAATCAGGGACGCAAAGATTCCCTACGAGATCCCAACCATCAGTGAGTTGCCTGAACGTCTAGATGCGGTACTGGCCGTCATTTACCTGGCATTCAATGAGGGGTACTCCACATCGGAAGGCACTTCCCTGACTAGGGTTGATTTGATTGCGGAAGCAATTCGTTTGACGCGCACATTGATTTCATTGCTGCCGGATCCAGAGGCCCAGGGCTTGCTGGCACTCATGCTATTGCACGAGTCACGGCGGGATGCGCGTACCGATGTACACGGTGATATCGTCTTACTAGAGGATCAAGATAGACGCAGCTGGAACGCATCACTGATTGCCGAAGGCGTGGCGTTAACTCAAATGGCGTTGCGCTCCCGACGCTTTGGTTTTTACACTTTACAAGCCGCCATTTCGGCTGTTCACGCGCAGTCCGTTTCATACGACAGCACCAACTGGCATCAAATCGTGTCCTTGTACGACGTGCTAAGACAAATAGAAGGCACACCAGTAATTGAGCTGAATTACGCGATTGCATTGTCGATGCGTGACGGTCCCAAAGCTGGGCTCGAACTGATTGAGGGCTTAATCCGAGATGGCAAGTTGAAGGATTATCATCTGCTCTATTCGGCCTACGGAGAACTATTGTCGCGCGCGGCGCAACCGCAAGCCGCAATCGCCGCTTTCGAGACTGCGCTGACGCTCACCACGCAGTCGCCAGAACGACGTGTTATTCAAACTAAAATTGATGTTCTACGAAACATCTAAGCTTTTTTAAAAAAACGTGTCAGCATTGTCGATTTGACCAATGCTCATTCGATTACTTAGCAACCACGGTGGTTTCCAGCGTAGCGCCATCGTGCAATCTGTAATCAAACTTCAGGAGAAAATTGTGAAAGTAGTGGTATTTGTAAAGGCAACTGAGAGCTCAGAAGCCGGTGATCTGCCGAGTGAGCAGCTATTGCATGACATGGGTGAATTCAACGCCGCATTGATCGAAGCGGGTATCATGGAGGTCGGCGAAGGCTTAAAACCAAGCTGTGAAGGGGTTCGTGTACGCTTTAGCGGCGACCAACGCACCATCACCAAGGGGCCATTTATTGAGACCAACGAACTGGTCGCAGGCTACTGGGTTTGGGAGGTCGATTCTATGGAGCATGCCATTGAGTGGGCCAAAAAGTGTCCCAATCCGATGCCCGAAGAGTCGGACCTGGAAATACGCCCGGTCTACACCATCGACGACTTTGCCGAGATCGACCCAGATGGCTCAGCGCGTGAACACGAAACGCAACTACGCCGAGTCATTGCAGGCCGCCATTACACGTGCAATCCGTACCTGTTTTTCAATGGGCAATGTGATGATGCGCTGGCGTATTATCAAGCGCATCTCGGTGCCGAAGTCGACAGTTTGTTTCGTTTTAACCAAAGTCCAGACCCGGTTCCCGAAGGCATTTTGCCACCAGGTTTTGATGACAAAGTCATGCATTGTCAGTTCCGAATTGGCGATATCGTGGTGATGGCGACTGACCATGGAGGCGATGCGGGCACCATCACTGGATTTAGTCTAACCCTGACCATCGCCGATGAAGAGGATGCTAAGCGTGTGTTCAACGCTCTGGCTGATGGCGGCAAGGTCATCATGCCATTAGGCAAGACCTTCTGGTCGCCGTTGTATGGTCAGGTGACCGACAAATTCGGCGTAAGTTGGATGGTCATGATGCCGGGCGAAGACCTGCAACTCTAAACGGAGCTAACCTATGAAATACGCAGCACTGGTCTACCTAAATGAGACCGACATCGACGCCTTGACACAAGCCGAATGGGATGCCATGAACCAAGAATGCATCGCCTGTGGTCAGTCATTGGAAGAGCGCGGAGTCACCGTTGGCGGGGAAGCACTGATGTCGGTGCAATCTGCCACCACACTGCGCGTGCGTGACGGCAAGCTCAAGCTAACAGATGGCCCATTTGCTGAAACCAAAGAGCAGTTTGCTGGTTTCTATCTGCTGGTCGTTCGAGATTTGAACGAAGCGATTCAAGTCGCCAGCCAAATACCTCCAGCACGCTATGGCTCAATCGAGATACGCCCGGTGCGCGAGTTGAGCTTACAAGATAACCCGCGCTACCAAGCCGAGAACTAAATAAAATAGAGGTAACAAGAATGAATTACATTGATGGATTCGTGGCCGCAGTGCCAGCGAAAAACAAACAAACCTATCTAGAGCACGCCAAAGAAGCCGCGGTGGTGTTCAAAGAACACGGCGCAGTGAACCTGGTTGAAACCTGGGGCGACGATGTGCCAGACGGCAAACTGACGTCCTTTCCAATGGCGGTTCAGTGCCAGGAGGATGAAGTCGTGGTGTTTTCCTGGATCACCTGGCCATCCAAAGAAGCGCGCAACATCGGCATGCAAAAAGTGATGGAAGACGAGCGCATGAACGACTCGAACAATCCAATGCCATTTGATGGCAAGCGAATGATCTACGGTGGTTTTCAGGTGATTCTGGAAGCGTAACTCAGCCTCATGCGCAGACAGAGAGGTTTGCCGAAACCTCTCTGTCTACAAAACCGTGGTGATTCAATTACTCGTCATCTAAATACGAGAACCAATCAAGCTTGGGTCCCTCTGGCACAATTCCCGATGGATTCAGCTTTTTTACCGAATAGTAACCGGCTTTGATGTGATCAATTCGCGTATTCTTGGCAAACGCGTCGATCTTCAATAAGCGTTCTAAATACGCCGACAGGGCAGGGTAATCGGCAATCGCGCGGAGATTGGTTTTAAATAATCCATAATAGGCCACGTCAAAACGAACCAAGGTCACGAACAAGCGGATATCACTTTCAGTCAGCTGGCCGCCAACTGCGTATGGGTTGCTGGCAAAATGCCGTTCGAGGTCATTTAGACAGGTAAACACTGAGTTCACCGCCTCACTGTACGCCTGTTGTGTAGTGGCGAATCCAGCTCGATACACGCCATTGTTTAAACTGTCGTAAATGCGATCATTAAACGCGTCGATGTCGGTCCGTAACTCGGCTGGGTACAGATTGATCGGCGACTGATGAATGGGGCGCAAATCGTCGTTCAGAATCCGTAAAATATCCGCGGACTCGTTATTAATAATCCGGCCTTGTTGAATATTCCACAACACTGGCACGGTAGCGCGGCCGGAATAACGGTCATCCGTCATGGTGTACAGTTGATGCGCAAACTCAACGCCATCAATGCCACTCTGTGTCGCCCCGAGTTGCGGGCCAAACTTCCAGCCAAAATCATCAAGGGTTGGTTCAACCACCTTTACATCTACCTCGTGCTCCAAACCCAACAAAGAACGCGCGATCAAGGTGCGTGTTGCCCAGGGGCAGATATACGCCACATACAAGCGCAGACCGTCTTCGAGCGCCGCTCGCGCATCTTTGATGCGCGCAGTGAATGCACTGCTTTGTCGAATAAAGCGACCATCACCGTCTTCCTGCTGCACTGGGTCCCATTTACGTTGCCATTGTCCTTCTACTAACATAACTTCACCTGCTAAAGAAAAGCCTCTTCGCGGTTTGTGTCAGAGGCTTTGCGTTATTTAAATTAAATCGTCGTTGTCTAGGCTCACGCGCGGCGCAAAGCATTCTTTTGATCGAACAACAAGCGCACGTAGTTGTCTACTGAAAAACTGCCGCCGCCCTGAATCGCCAACGCTACGGTGGCCGCGAATAACACCAGGGCAAATTCGTAACCGTTATTGGCAACAAACAAGCCATGGCTCAAATGCACGCTGACGATGGCGACCAACATCACAAACGCCGCAATAGCCGCAGCGGGGCGTGTCAATAGACCCAATATCAACGCTAGGCCGCCCAGAAATTCAGCGCTGCCCGCTAACAAGGCCATCAAGTACCCCGGTGCAAGACCGACGCTGGCCATCCATTGCCCCGTTCCTTCTAGGCCGTATCCACCAAACCAACCAAATAGTTTTTGTGCGCCATGGGCCATCAGCACAATGCCCACAGGGATTCGTAGCGTCAGTGCTGCCAAACCAGCTTCGGATTTCAATACAGTGTTCATGATTCATTCCTCAATAAAAAGTGTTGTTGTGAGTCGATTAATGTCGACCTGAAACAAGCTTACTTATTGATATCTGTTTGATAAATAATCTATTTATTTTATATTTATCAATATATTGTTGGTAATTACGCACACAGGAACCCAGTATGGACAGAATTGACACCATGAAGACGTTTATAACCGTCTCAGAACAAGGGAGTTTTACTAAGGCTGCAGACAAATTAGACACATCGAACCAGCTCGTGAGCAAGTATGTTTCGGACTTAGAGGCGCATCTGGGCGTACGCTTATTTAATCGAACCACACGCTCTGTAAAACTCACTGAAGCGGGCGAGCAATGCGTGCAGCACGTTCGTCATATTCTTGAAGGCATTCAGGATATGGAAAATGGTCTCAAACAGCTCGACGACGAGGCACAAGGTTTATTGCGAATCAACGCACCGGTGTCGTTCTCAACCACACAGTTGTCACCAGCGATCGCCAAATTTAAACACGCTTACCCGGCGGTGAATGTGGACCTTCAGTTGAATGATCGGCAGGTCGATGTGGTGGAGGAGGGTTTTGATCTCGCGTTGCGGATTGGCTACCTTAAGGACTCATCACTCATAGCTAAGCGGATTGCTCCGATTCGGCTCGCGTTGGTCGCGTCTCCGAACTACTTAGCAAAACATGGCGAACCGACGCATCCAGACCAGCTAAACCCGTCGCATTTATTGCACTACAGTTATATGTCGTACAACCAGGATAAAAGCCCGCTTATGCAGTCTCTGCGCCGCGCAATCAAAGCCACCACACCAGCGATCTCTAGTAACAACGGCGACGTTCTTGTCGATGCCGCCATTGCTGGCAAAGGCTATACCTTACAACCAACATTCCTAGTCGGGCGCGCCCTACAACAAGGCCGGTTAATCTCCCTGCTACATGAATTCGAACCAAACCCCATGGGCTTATACGCCGTGTATCCGCACCGAAAGCTCATGGCCACCAAGCTCCGAGTTTTCGTCGACTTTATCAGTGAATACTATGGAGATAGCCCGACTTGGGATGAATTTTAGTTTGCGTCGGAGCCTCAAGCCTCAATTGCAAAACTCGCACAAGTGGTGGTGCTGCCGCCAACATTAAAGGTCATCATGCGTTTGGCGTTGTCGATTTGGGTGTCGCCCGCAGTGCCAGTGACTTGTTTATAGCAGTCCAGCACCATGCGTACGCCAGTG
>JAUHZM010000181.1 GCA_030426005.1 Gammaproteobacteria bacterium | reverse complement strand
CTTCTTCTTCAGTCTTTCCAAGATCGCCAAAATACTGCGACCCGAATCGAATACGTCATCCACCAGTAGCACACGATCGTCGGCGTTGATATTGTCTACGATGTAGTCTAGCCCGTGCACGCGCACGGTCTTTTCTTGTTGATCAATATTGGTGTACGACGAGGTGCGAATAGCAATATGGTCGGTTTGGATACCCGCGTAATCCAGATACTCCTGAATAGCGATGCCGACTGGCGCGCCACCACGCCAAACACCGATAATGAAGTTTGGTTTAAACTCACCTTCACACACTTGCTTGGCGAGTTTGAAGGAGTCGCGCAAAAGCTCTTCCGCAGTAATAAAAATCTTGTCCATAGGTCTGTCTTCGCAGCTTACAACACGTGCTGCCAGTTATAAAAAGGTGAACTTTAACGCGAAAATGATCGCAATGATATACACCGCCAGCGGACACTCAGGCACTCGTCCGGCCAGGGTTTTAATGGCCGCGTAGGTAATAAAGCCAAGGCCAATACCGTCGGCAATCGAGTAACTTAATGGCATGCTGATGGCGGCAACCACGGCTGGCGCGGTGTCTGTGATGTCATCCCATTCGAGATCGGCCAGCGATCGTACCATTATACAGGCCACGAAGAGTAGAGCTGACGCGGTGGCGAAGGGGGGGATACTTTGTGCTAGTGGTGCAATAAACAAGCAAGCCAGAAATAACACACCGGTAACCACGGCGGTCAATCCGGTGCGACCACCGGCCTCAACACCAGCGGCACTTTCCACATAACTGGTGGTGGAGGATGTACCTAGTAGCGCACCAGCCGCGGTGGCTGAAGAGTCTGCCAGCAAAGCTTTATTTAAGCGTGGTAACTTGCCATCGGCATCCAGCATATTGGCGCGTGTCGCAACCCCGACCAAGGTACCAGCTGTATCGAAGACGTCGATCAGCAACAAGGTAAGAATCACGGTGAGCATCGACACGTTTAATGCGCCTTTGATGTCCAGTTCGAGTAAGGCGCTGGCCGACGGTGGTGCTGAGACCACGCCTTTGAATTCGGCCAAGCCGGTACTCCAGGCGATCAGTGTCACCACCAGAATACCAATGACCACGGCGCCGATGACACCACGTGCGGTCAGTGCAGCGATTAGGACAAAGCCAAGCATCAATAAGAGCGGCGCAGGCTCAGTCAGATCACCGAAAGACACCAGTGTGGCTGGGTTGTCTACCACCACCTGACCACCGCTTAACGCGATGATGGCAAGGAATAAGCCGATCCCTGCTGCCATGCCGAGCTTGAGAGAGCGAGGGATCGAGTTGATCAACCATTCCCGAATTGGCAACACACTGATGATAATGAATAGGACTCCCGAAATGAACACTGCACCGAGGGCGACCTGCCAGCTGTGCCCCAAGCCAATACAGATACCAAAGGCGAAGAAGGCGTTCTGTCCCATGCCGGGTGCCAGTGCAATCGGATAATTTGCAAACACGCCCATCGCGATACTGCCCAGCGCCGCAGCCACACAGGTGGCTACGAACACAGCGCCAAAATCCATACCGGCTTCGGACAGGATCGCAGGATTAACAACGGTGATGTATGCCATTGCCAGAAAGGTCGTCAACCCAGCGATGAGTTCGCGCTGGATGGAGCTGTTGTTGCGTTCAATCGCAAAAAAGTTATTGAGCCAGTTTTTCATGCGTTGCGTACCATGCAAAACGGCAAGGCGAAAACCAATATGCGCCTTGCCGCGAGTGCCCTGAAAATGAGCAGATTTAGTTGGAGATGACCTGTTTCATTTGTGCCTGCAGTGATTCTGCTATCTGTACTACGGCGGCTTCGAAGCTGGGGGCGATTTCGCCACGACCGGACTCGAGTGATCCAATCATCATGAGGTTGTCGGCCATTTGAAAATCTTCAATGGATTGACCGTGAGCATCTTTGCCTGGGTTGTCAGCGTCGACAGGGTAATGGCGAGCCACGCGCTCGGCATAAATCCCGGGTGTTTCATCTTTACCATAAAACGGTTTGGCATCGTAGTAGGCAAATACCGGTTTGTTCAAGCCAGCCATGTACCCCATTTCAAACGCGGTGCCCACATCCATACTAGGGCCGCGAAAGCGAACCATGTTGGCGGTAATAAAATGTGCTTGATCCATGAGTTGGATATTAGCGTGGTAAATCTTCATGCCGGTCTTGAAATCGGGCGCGAAGTTCTCGATCTCGTTATCCATAGGGTAGAGACCGACCAGCTTAAAAGGCCAATTGTGTTCTTGGTTCAGGCGCTCAATGGTTTGTTTTTTGTCGACGCCGGCCTGAATTGGGTCGGGCAAGAATACTTCAGGGCCTGCAAGGTAAATGTAATAAGTTGGTCTTACATCATCAGCTACATTTTTGGCTTGTGCGCTTGATAGAATCAAAATAGCGAATAGGTAAACACAAAGCAGAATCGGCTGAGAAATAGATCGGGAACGAGAACGAATCACGAGTTGAAACTCCGGTAAATTGGTCGAACAAAAATGCGTATAATGACCTTACCACGTTGGCGATAATTTGTGTTCGCTTCACCTCTCTAATTCCCCAAAAACGAGTGGATTTTCATGGCTGATCAATACGCTGAATGGCTGGCAGCAATACCCAAGACCGAATTACATCTCCATCTGGATGGCAGCCTGCAGGCGCACCGTATGTTATCGCTCGCAGACAAGCACGGCATTCGTTTGCCATATGCCACCGTCAGCGACGTAGAAGCCGCCTATCAGTTTAAAGATCTACAGAGTTTTCTTGACCTCTACTATTTAGGCGCCTCGGTATTACGCGATGAAGACGACTTCTATCACTTGATGATGGATTACCTGCTGGTTTGCCGCGATGAAAACATCGTGCACACTGAGATCATGATCGAACCCCAGACCTATGCGCCCAATAGCGTTGAATTCGCCACCATGATGGCCGGATTCAGTCGCGCAATTAACGAGGCCGCGGAAAATTGGGGCCAATCGGTGGGATTGATTCTCAGTTTGCTGCGTCACTTAAGCGAGGAAGACGCACTCGAAACTCTGCAGGCAGCGGACGCTTTTCGTGACCAGTTTATTGCCATTGGCTTGGCGAGCTCGGAACTTGGTAATCCTCCTGAAAAGTTCGTCCGTTTATACGCGGCAGCCCGTGAGCGAGGATATCGACTGGTGGCACACGCTGGCGAGGAGGGGCCTGCGGAGTATATTTGGCAGGCTTTAAACTTATTGCACGTGGATCGCATTGATCATGGTGTGCGCTGTCTTGAAGACCCAAAATTGGTGGTGCACCTGGCCAAAGCGCGGATTCCATTGACGGTCTGTCCGCTGTCAAATGTGCGACTCTGTGTGTTCGATAACATGAGCGACCACACCTTGTTGCAGTTGCTGGAGCAAGGTTTGTGCGTGACCGTGAATTCGGACGACCCGGCGTATTTCGGTGGTTATTTGTCTGCCAACTATCTCGCCTTGCAGGCCTCACTTGGGATGGATCGTGCTCAGACACTTAAACTGATAAAAAACGGCTTCGAGGCCAGCTTTCTAGCGGATTCAGTAAAAGACGCGTACCTCAAGCAGCTGTCTGAATGGCCAAATTCATGAATCGTATTTGATCTGCGACGAAGATTACAGAATCGACACTGAGCCTTTTCGCGTACCGCAATTTGGGTATGATTCGGTTTTTACCCTAACCCTAGCCTAGTGGCGTGTGCCACACCCATTACTATGAAAAAATTTAGCCCCAGTTTGACTGCTACGCTCACTTTGTGTGCACTTGTGGTTGCTACGCCAGTCATGGCACAAGAGGAAGGCACCATCAGTAAAGACGAATTTGTACAGAGCCAGCTGATGATGATGCAACAACTCAAAGATGCGCAAGCGGACATCGAAGCCAACAATGACAAGGCTCTCAAAGAGCAGTTGTCGCCTGAGGCGTATGCCGAGTACAAAGCTGAAATGGAAGAGTACAAGCAAGAGCAAGAGCAGAAAGTTGCAAGCTGTCTGGGAGTTTCAACTGAAGATGTTGCCGGTATGTCGGAGAAAGTTGGCCCAGATTTTCAAATGGAATTGATTAAAACCTGTTCCAGCAAATTGCCTGACACGCTGAACATGAACCAACTTGATCTGGAGTCAAATTCAGATCTAGCTGAATACCGCCAGTGTGCAGAAGAGATGGTGGCGAAAGAAATCGGCGTTTCGTCAGAAAAATTGCGCAGCTGCAGCGAACTAGCTGAAGATATGTAAACAAAGCGCTGACCAGTTAGGTAAGCGCTAGGTTCATCACTTCATAGATTAATCGTGCCGCCACTCGGGCGGTACGGTTATCGTGATCCAAGGACGGGTTCATTTCTGCAACATCCAGCATTAACCACTTAACGTTGTGTTCCGCACAGGCCTGTTTCACTAAGCGCATCGAGTCCAGGATGTCATGGATCGAAATACCTAACGCCGCGGGCGCACTCACACCTGGCGCGAGATCGCACGGTAGCGCGTCGAGACAGACAGTCACGTAGAGCGCGTCGACCTTGGCGATAAGACCGTTGATCAAGGCGGTTCGTGAGGCTGCGGTACACTCGGTGTCGAGCACATAATCCACGTTTTGTGCGGCCGCAAAGTCAAACAGCGCACGCGTATTCGCAGCGCGACTAATGCCAATACACGCATATTCAAAGGCGATATTTCGACGCAGGCAGTCTCGACTGACTTGGTAGAAAGGCGTTCCAGAGCTGCCTTGCCAGGCGGCGGCTTCCGGTGGCTTTCGCAGATCGAAATGTGCATCAAAGTTGAGAATGCCGAGTACGGCCTGCTCCTTCCCGCAATGATCCAGATAATGTCGTGCGCCCTGATAACTGCCCCAGGCTATTTCGTGGCCACCGCCCAAACCAACCACAAACTGTTGATTGCATAAGGCGTTGTACACCACGTTGGCATAGGCTTTCTGTGCGGTTTGCAGCGGCTCTCGGTCCGCCTGGATTTCAATCTCAATATCTCCAGCGTCGTAGCACGGCGTGGCGTTGTGCCAGGCTAAATTGGCCAGGCTACGTCGTATGGCAGTTGGCCCTTCCTGTGCACCAATGCGTCCCTGGTTGTATTGTACCCCGAGGTCTGAAGCCAGCCCGACGAGTGTAATGCCGCCTGGGTCGACAACACTGGAATAGGGCTGGACATGTTGATGCAGGCGCAAGCCAGCGATGCCGTCCTCTGGGTCGATCCGTCCCTGCCATTGTTGTTTAAACGCTTGATCACGCATTTGATCGTTGAGTTCGGTTGCTGAGTTTCCCATCTTGCCAGACCGCCGTTGGTCGATGGAAGTTGATTGCGTACGATAATTCAGCAGGGTGGTCGATCTTCCAGAGTGCCAAGTCAGCGTCTGCCCCAACACGAATGACGCCTTTGTTATCGCACTGTAGTGCGCGTGCCGCATGACGTGTGACGCCACGTAACGCTTCTTCTGGGGTCAGATCAAACAACACGCAGGCCTGATTCATCGCCGTCAACAGCGATGCCATGGGTGCGGTGCCTGGATTAAGGTCGGACGCCACAGCCATCGGCACGCCCACTGCACGCAATGCATCTACGGGTGGCTTTTGTGTTTCGTGTAGAAAATAGAACGCGGCGGGCAATAGCACCGCCACGGTGTCTTTCAGTGCGGGAACATCGTCAGTAGCCAGGTACTCAATATGATCCACAGACAAGGCTCGGTGTTTGGCGGCGGCCACCGCACCATGCAAGTTGCTGAGTTGCTCAACGTGGCCTTTAATCGGCAGCTGATAATCCTCTGCGGCACGGAATACTTGCTCGCACTGTGCCACGCTAAAACCAATACCCTCACAAAACACATCCACTGCGTCGGCCAGCCCCGATTCCGCAATCGCCGGCAGCATGGTTTGGCATACGTGGTCGATATAAGCCTGTTTAGGATCGCTTTCTGATTGAAACTCGGGTGGGACCGCATGCGCGCCAAGAAACGTGGTACGCACTGTGATCGGGTATGCGGTACCAAGTTGTCGCGCCACTGAGAGCATGATGGTCTCGTGCTCTAAATTCAGTCCATACCCAGACTTAATTTCCACGGTGGTGACGCCTTCTTCCAGTAGTCGCTCCAGCCTAGGCGCGGATTGGTCGAATAGCTCCGCGGCGGATAATGCACGCGTCGCGTTGACCGTGGAGACGATGCCGCCGCCTCGTTGAGCGATGGTTTGATACGACTCACCTTGCAGTCGCCACTCGAACTCCTGTGCGCGATTGCCGCCGAACACTAAATGCGTGTGACAGTCGATCAAGCCCGGCGTTAACCATTCATTCTGCGCGTCGATCTCGCGAGTTGCGCAGAGCGTTTTAGCATCTTCGGCGTTAGTTTCTATGACTTCGATTTTGCCTGCTGCGAGCCCAATTGTGGCGCTTGCCAACGCGCCGTATGGCGCCTCGGA
>JAUHZM010000180.1 GCA_030426005.1 Gammaproteobacteria bacterium | reverse complement strand
GCCTGTGCATCAGGGCGAATGATGCCACGCGAAAGCGCATCATTGTCGGTCGCCTCGATGCTCATATTCAGGAAGCCATAGCCCCCTAACGGCAATCCCAAATTTGCAGCCACCTGAACACTCGACTCACCCTCATAAAATTGCCCATAGGACGCGCGCACCTCGCCGCCTTGAGACGCATCGTTGAGCTCGATATTAATCACGCCTGCGATTGCATCCGACCCATATTGAGCGGCTGCGCCATCACGTAATATTTGAACGTTCTTTATTGCAATGGTCGGCACCATACCTACATCGACACCATGTGAACCATTTCCGGCGGCAGGTGCAAAAAAGTGCACCACCGCAGACCGATGACGACGTTTACCATTCACTAACACCAGGGTTTGATCAGGCGACATCCCACGCAGAGAGGTAGGCCGCACAAAGGCGCTAGCGTCACCCGTGGCGGGCGTTGCGATGTATGACGGTACCAGCGTTCGCAAACTGTCGGTCAAATCCGCACTATTACCAAGAAAGGCCAGCTGCTCAGCGCTGATGATATCCACCGGCACTGGAGATTCACTGACCGAACGCGGAACCAAGCGTCGACTACCTACCACGATCATTTCCTCGATCGGTTCTGGCTGTGAAGAATCAGCGGCATTAGCGTCGTCCGCGCCAGGCGCAACCGTCAATGTAATCACTCCAGCCACCGCACGATCCTGGTTCGCGTTGGAATTAACGCTTGATGCCGCATCCACCTCTTCCGGCATTAAATCTAGCTCTGGTTCATCCGATTCAAATCCAGTACTAATTTGGATGTCGGTGCCGGACAACATAATCTCCAGCCCATCCCGAATGGTGTAGCGACCATGCAAGGCGCGCGTCTGATACTTCTTAACTAACTGGTATGGAAACAGCAGAGTGAGGTCAGCCTGACGCGCAAAGCGCGTTAAGGCTTTGTCGGCAGAGAGACGCGGGATATTAAAGTAGAACTGTTCTTGTTCACTTCGCTCAGCCGCACCCACGGTACTCGACGCAACAAAAACACCCAACAAAAACACCCAACCAAGTATGCTGGAACTTCGAACCATCCGGCGATTTTACGCAGTATCAACAAACTGTGCTACTGCGTGAAGGCGTTAGGCTTAAGGATTCACTTAGTCGGACGACTGTCTTTGACGACCATAGGCCTTACTGTGCACGAGATAGCAGGACCTGATTTCCCTGTCGTGTATGCGCTACACCGAAGTTCTGTTCGAGTATTGCCAACAACTGATCCAAATCACCTGTTTTGAAGTAACCGCCGACCGGGATCTCCGCAAGCTGAGGATCAGTAATTTCAAATGATAACGCGGTGTAACGATCGATTTCGCGAATTGCTTCTCGTAACGGCTCTCCTCGGAACACAATCATCCCTTCTCGCCAAGCCAAGGCACTCTCTGGATCGTCGTCGATTGATAATTGGGGTAGCGCATCACCGACCAGCAGTCGTTGGCCAGGCGTTAGGTATAAATCATCATAACGCTGCCCTGCTTCGTCGGTACGGCGATTCACACGCACAGTTCCTTCGGTGACAATCACCTCAGTTTCGTCATCAGCCCGACGATCAACACTAAAGGCAGTGCCGACGGCGGTGACCCGGTCAGCGCCAGATTCCACGGTAAACGGTTTGTTGACATCTTTAGCTACATCCACGTAGACCTCGCCTTGCAACAAGTTAATATTCCGTGCGTTCGTGGTGTACTCCACTGCCACCTTCGAGTTGGTATTTAACTGCATCAAGCTGCCATCACTGAGCGCAAACACCGTAGTCTCACCAACACCGGTTTGATAATGCTGGATGATTCTAGGCGTTGCTTGCGCTGTAACAGGCGATTGATTTGATTCAGGTTTTGGTAAAAATGCGATCATGCTGAACGCAGTAATAGCTGCCACGGATGCGGCGAGCGCGAAACCTGCCACCCGCCCCATCTTCGATTTCTTTGGCATATCAGTCTCAGACTCAATATCAAAGTCCTGCATCGGCATCAATTTGGCAATCGGCTGCAAAATATCCAGCATGTCCCACATCGAAGCGCACTGAACCAGCGCCTCACCGTGATGTGGGGACTCTTCCAGCCACTGTGCCAAAGCTCGCTGCTCCTCAGCACTCAAACCGCGATCTATTTTAGCGATCCAAGTCGTCGCGCGACTGAGGACTACCTCTTGATTTGGAAATAATAACGTCTGCATTCCGCTCTACCTTTCTCCGCGACCGCCATTGGCCGCGCTTAAATCGTACACCGTCGCCGAGCTTGCTTCGCCCGTCTCCACGTGCTGTGCGTTGTAACTCTGAATGGTTCGTAACAAACCCTTCGCCACGTGTTTTTCAACCGTGCTTTCACTGATCCCAAGGCGTTTAGCTATCTCGCGCTGAGATAAGCCATAAACTTTCTTGAGAATAAAAACTTTTCGACACTGAGTCGGCAACTCACCGACCGCCTCACACAAGAAACCAAACTCTTCGCGGCTCAGGACCTCTTGTTCGGTTTGACTGGCGAACTGCTGTGCATTAAACAAAAAACCATGTTCATCTGATCGTTCTTCGATCAATTCGTCGCAATCAACACGCTGTGCAACTGCGATGTGTCGATTGGCAAGCCGAATTGCAGTCTTAACCATAAACGCTTTTGGAAAGGCGATATCCTGTTTGAGGGAAGACTGATAGGTGTTGATATACGTTTCCTGCAGAATGTCCTCTATATCTTGCACGCTGGCGCGCGGACGTAGCTTGCTGAGCAACGACGCGATCACCCGACGATACTTCAAGAATTCAGAGGCAATGTGGTCAGTCATACCATCCCCTTAGGCATAGCAAGTGGCTCTGTCGAATCATTGTCGCCACCATGCTAGTAGAATAATCCCGCACATAACTATGACCAGATAACGTAGAACCGATGGGTCAATCTTCAGCAAGGTGCGCGCCCCCAAACTGGCCCCGATGAATTGCCCCACTATCATGGCGCCGCCGATTAGCCATAACACCTTACCGAAGGCGATAAACACCAATAATGAGGCTATATTGGTGGCGAAATTCAATGTTTTGGCCACGATGGTTGCTGGCACCATAGTTTGACCACGCAAAGCGACACCTGCCCACACAAAAAACGATCCAGTACCCGGGCCAAACATGCCATCGTAGAATCCAACACCGGGTACAGCGCTTAAACCGTACGCTGTACGTCCCAAACGCGGTTTTCGATCCGGTTCGATATTGCGGGGCATAAACAAAAAGTAGATCGCGATTCCAATAATGACGATGGGAATCAAAACCCGCAGCGCGCTGCTGTCGATAAACTGCACAGCTATTGACCCCACCGCGGACCCAATGAACGCAGCTAACATCCACCAGCGCACATCCGCAAACTGAACTTTTCGTTTAAGCAGCAAGGTCAGGGACGCGGTACCACTGCCCGCTACCGCCTGCAGTTTATTGGTACCTAAGGCATAGATTGGTGGAATCCCAGCCGCCAGCAACGCTGGAATGGTGATCAAACCACCGCCACCAACCAGGGTATCGATGTAACCGGCGACGATTGCAACCGCCACGAGCACCAGAATCGACAGCATCGATATCTCAAAAGTCTCCATCACTGGGCTTGGTACTCCGGGCTAAAAGTTAGGCTTGTGTTTACAATGAGCATACCGCGGTGATTTTCCCCTACTCGAAGATCAAAATAATCGGTGTTGACCGCATCAACTTTTGAGATAGCCAGCGCGCAGCTCCTCGATGCGGTCACGCGTTTGTGCGGCTTTCTCAAACTCGAGATTTTCGGCGAACTCATACATCTCTTTTTCCAACGATTGCATCAAGCGCTTAAACTCTTGCGGATCAGTCACCGGATCTAGTGCGTCTCGAGTCGGCTTGATCTTCGCCAACTCATTAGCGGCATCGCTGGTCGCCCCATCAATAATATCGCGCACCGCTTTGGATACGCTCTTCGGCACAATGCCGTGCTTTTTATTGTATGCCTGTTGTTTTTTTCGCCGCCGCTCGGTTTCATCGATGGCGACCTTCATAGAGCGTGTGATGCGATCGGCATACAAAATGGCCTTGCCGTTTAAGTTTCGAGCCGCGCGACCAATGGTTTGGATCAATGAACGTGTGGAACGCAGAAAGCCCTCTTTGTCGGCGTCCAAAATGGCCACCAGTGAGACTTCTGGCATATCCAGGCCTTCTCGTAATAAGTTAATTCCGACCAACACATCAAATTCACCCGCTCGCAGATCACGAATAATTTCAACCCGCTCCACGGTATCAATGTCAGAGTGGAGATACCGCACCTTAACACCCGCATCGGTCAAATAATCGGTTAAGTCTTCCGACATGCGCTTGGTCAAGGTGGTGATCAGCACACGCTCATTGCGTTCCACGCGCAAATTAATCTCCGACAACACATCATCCACCTGAGTGCCAACCGGCCTGACCTCGATCTCTGGATCAACCAAGCCCGTGGGGCGCACTACCTGATCGATGGTATCCGGGTTTTGCTCCAGCTCGTAATCGCCCGGTGTCGCCGAAACAAACACAGTTTGCGGCATGAGCTGTCGAAACTCTTCAAATTTCAGTGGTCTATTATCCATCGCAGACGGCAATCTAAAGCCGTACTCAACCAGCGTTTCTTTACGCGAGCGATCACCTTTATACATCGCCCCCAGCTGTGGCACCAAGACATGACTCTCATCTAGAATCATAATCGCATTCGGTGGCAAATAATTGATCAGGGTCGGCGGTGGCTCCCCTGGTAGCGCGCCAGACAGAAAGCGTGAATAGTTCTCAATACCGTTGCAGTACCCCAGCTCCTGCATCATTTCCAGATCAAATAAGGTGCGCTGCTCCAGGCGCTGAGCCTCGACTAATTTATCCAACTCACGCAACTGGCTCAAACGCTCACGCAACTCGTCACGAATCTGCTCGCACGCTGCCAGCACGCGCGATCGTGGGGTTACATAGTGTGATTTCGGGAATACAGTCACGCGGCGCAGGTCTTCCTCGATAGCGCCGGTCAGCGGATCAAAGCGAGAAATCTTCTCCACATCGTCCCCAAACAGTTCGACGCGAATAGCGTAGCGCTCTGATTCCGCTGGGAAGATATCGATGACGTCTCCGCGTACTCGGAATGTGGCACGCTTTAGCTCCGTGTCGTTACGCGTGTACTGTAGTTCTGCCAAGCGCTTCAGGATCGCGCGCTGATCCATGATGTCACCCACACTTAAATGCAGAATCATTTCATGATACGCACTCGGATCACCCAAACCGTAAATTGCCGACACAGTGGCTACAATGATGACATCCTCGCGCTCCAAAATCGCTTTAGTGGCTGATAAACGCATTTGGTCAATATGCTCATTGATCGAGGCGTCTTTCTCAATAAACGTGTCTGAACTCGGCACGTAGGCCTCAGGCTGATAATAGTCGTAGTAGGAAACAAAATACTCCACGGCGTTGTGCGGAAAGAAGTCACGCATCTCAGAATACAATTGCGCAGCAAGGGTTTTGTTCGGCGCCATCAAGATGGTGGGCCGTTGTACCGCCTGAATCACATTCGCCATGGTGAAGGTTTTGCCCGACCCTGTGACGCCCAACAAGGTCTGGAATGCCTCCCCATTATTCAGCCCCTCCACCAGCGCGGTGATCGCACCGGGCTGATCTCCAGACGGCGTATACTCACTGACCAACTTAAATTCGCGCTTCATAACCATTCAGACAACTGTTTTCCAGCCCGGTAGTATAAATCAACACAGCGTAAGGCGATATGCAGCCTCCAGAGGTGCAGACCTTGAGTTAGCAATGAATTTGGTCTAGAGTGGCAAACCGTGTCAGGGAAAGACACAAATCAAAATAACTCGTTTCATGGAGGAAACGCTATGCTTATTTCGCACCCCCATTCGCGTGGCAAACCTGCGCGTGCATTCACTCTACTCGAACTTATGTTATCGGTGTCGTTGCTCGGTGTCATGACCGCGATCGCCGCACCCAAGTTTGGTGCGTTTATCGCCAATACAACTATCCGCGCCAACGCAAACACACTGCACACCGCGCTCTTTCAAGCTCGTTCCCATGCGCTCAGCCATCAAACCACCGTCATCGTCTGTGCTGCAACAGACCCAAAACTTGAGGAATGCGAGCAGAATCGTCAAGCCAATAAACAATGGCTTCATGGCTTAATACTTTTCGCTGACAATAACGGCAATAACCGTTTGGACGCCAGTGACCTTCTCATACGTCAGCTTGAAATAAACGAGCAGGTGCGCGTCGTTTTTAACCAGCGTGGCCGCTTGCGATTCTTTGAGGACGGGCACGCGAGAAGTGCCGGCTTTTACGTCTGCGGAGAGAACAGTAAAAAAGAGGCCTATATTCGATTACTACACACCGGACGAGCTAGAATCAGCGGAAAACTGAACAAAAAACA
>JAUHZM010000179.1 GCA_030426005.1 Gammaproteobacteria bacterium | reverse complement strand
TGATCAATGGTGGTGTGTCGGTGGTGTCCTATGTGGGGCATTCATCGCAACAAAGCTGGGCGTACACCACACCGCCAATGCTGCGAGCGAATGAAATCGCCGGGCTCACCAATGTTGGAAAACCAACTCTGGTCACGCAGTGGGGATGTTGGAATACTTACTTTGTGGATTTGTCGGGTAATACCATGGCAGACGCTTTCCTGCTCACCGAAGACGTCGGTGCGGCCACTGTACTTGGGGCATCGACATTGACCAGTTCGGCTGGCGAGCGTGCTCTGGGTATCGAGTTAAACAAGCGCATTTACCTCAAAGGTATGACGATTGGTGACGCGGTTATTCAGGCTAAGCAAGCCATGGCTCAGCATTCGGATTATCGCGATATTCAACTTGGATGGCAGATACTGGGTGATGTTGCCTTGAAGGTGAATCCTTAGGTAAAGCAAACCATCGCTTTCTAACGAAAAAGCCAGCGCTTCGCTGGCTTTTTTGTGTCTGCACCAATGATAAGGTTGGCCGTGTTGAAATCGTAAGCGAGTGCTTAAAAAATAAGCGATTTAATGCCTGAGTCTGTTGGAAAATGGCGGATAATAGGTAAAATACGCGCCCCTGACTGATCAAATATTCATCAATTGCCATGACTGATATTCAAAACGACACACTGAAGGTGGAGCCAGCGAACGCGAGCGCGAAGCCAGTTAAAAAGGTGTTTATTAAAACCTTTGGATGTCAGATGAATGAGTACGACTCAAATCGGATGCTCGACTCATTGAACGCCTCGCATGGCGTGGAAGCCACCACCGATGAATCGGAGGCAGATATCATTCTGCTGAACACCTGCTCTGTGCGTGAAAAAGCGCAAGAGAAGGTCTTTTCACAGCTTGGTCGTTGGAAGAATCTCAAGCAACAGAATCCAGACTTGGTGATTGGTGTTGGTGGTTGTGTGGCGTCACAAGAAGGCGACAGCATTCGTCAGCGCGCACCGTATGTCGACATGGTGTTTGGTCCGCAAACTCTGCATCGTTTGCCGCAGATGTATGACGAGGTAAAGTCTTCGCAATCGGCCAAGGTCGATATCACATTCCCCGAGATCGAAAAGTTCGACAAATTGCCCGCGCCAAAAGTGGAAGGCGTCACTGCGTTTGTTTCGATTATGGAAGGTTGCAGTAAGTACTGCTCTTTCTGCGTCGTGCCTTACACACGCGGTGAGGAGTTTTCGCGCCCATTTGATGATGTGTTAGCCGAAGTGTATGCACTGGCTCAACAAGGCGTGCGTGAAGTCACGTTATTGGGTCAGAATGTAAACGCCTACTGGGGCGAGATGCATGACGGTAGCATGGCGGACTTTGCCTTATTAATTCGCTATGTGGCTGAGATCGAAGGCATCGACCGAATCCGCTACACGACGTCGCATCCGCTGGAGTTTTCTGACAGTTTGATCAATGTGTACGCCGATGTGCCCAAACTGGTGAATCACCTACATCTGCCAGTGCAGTCCGGTTCTGATCGAATTCTTGCCGCCATGAAACGACGCTACAAAGCGGAAGACTATGTGCGCATAATCGAGAAAATTCGTAAAATTCGCCCCAATATCAGTATGTCATCCGATTTTATTATTGGTTTTCCCGGTGAAACCGATGCGGATTTCGAGGCCACTATGGACTTGATCGAAACCATCGGCTACGACACGTCTTTCAGTTTTATCTACAGTCCACGCCCTGGCACACCGGCCTCCGATCTGGAAGACGATGTGCCAATGGATGTAAAACAGGCGCGCCTACAGCGTTTGCAAAAGCGCATCATTGAGATGGCATCAGAGATTAGTCAAAACATGGTGGGCACCGTGCAAACCATTCTGGTTGATCGACCAGCGCGTAAAGATCCAAATCAAATGTCGGGCCGAACTGAGAACAATCGTGTAGTGAATTTCGATGGCGATGCCTCGCTGATTGGCCAGTTTGTCGACGTGGAGATCACTGAAGCACTGCCAAATTCATTGCGTGGTGTGCGGGTCTAATCGCGTGCTGTGTGACGCTGATTTTTGCGCGTCACACACTCTTAACAATTTTCCGCTTGTTTTCTAATCGCGCATGTTCTATAAATCGAGTATGCAGAAATGTTTTATTCGACTTTCATAAATGCGATCTATGCGATCCAGACTGCGATCAAACATGCGAGGTAAGCTGCATTCATGAGTATCCGTACAGCTAGTTTCAGTACGCGAGGATCACAGCATTGAATCAAGCCTTGCCCGCTAAGACGCTCTCACTCGGCTCTCTCGAGTCTCCTGTCGACAACGCACGATTATCAATCCTCTGCGGCGAATGTCACCGCAACATCAAAATCATCGAAGACGAATTGCTGGTCAAATGCTATCAGCAAGGATCGGATTTTGTGCTGCAAGGTAAGTTAAGCCATCTAGACATTGCGCAACGCGTTATTAAAAAGCTTTATCACCTCACCGCTGGCATGGCCGGGAGTACAGGTTTGGAAGAGTCCAAGGTATATCAAGTGATCAATAATATGTCTGAACCTGCCGAGCAGGACATGGAATTCGAACGGGTTATGGCGCCGCTCAAACCGGTGGTGGCCAAATCCAAAACGCAAAGTGAATACTTACGCGCGATCGATAAATACGATGTGGTGTTTGGTATCGGGCCAGCAGGTACTGGTAAAACTTACCTGGCGGTAGCAAAAGCGGTCGAAGCGTTGGTGAATGAAGATGTTAAACGTATCGTATTAGTGCGACCGGTGGTCGAGGCTGGTGAAAACCTAGGCTTCTTGCCCGGAGACATTGGTCAGAAGATCGACCCGTATCTGCGCCCTCTGTACGACGCTTTGTACGAGTTACTTGGTGTGGAACGGGTCGCACGCATGATCGATCAAAAGGTCATCGAACTGGCACCGTTGGCCTATATGCGTGGCCGTACGCTGTCAGACGCGTTCGTGATTATGGACGAAGCGCAAAATACCACCATCTCGCAAATGAAGATGCTATTGACCCGAACCGGCTTTGGTTCGAAAGTCGTGCTTACGGGCGACTTGTCTCAGGTCGATCTGCCGAAAGGCACGTACTCCGGTCTAAAACATGCGCTGACCGTACTCCGTGATGTCAAAGGCGTATTCGTGAATAAATTCACCGGCAAAGACATTGTGCGTCACCCATTGGTGCAGCGTATTGTTGACGCCTATGAAAAGCATGAGCGTAATGACTGAGCATGCCAGCGGCGACTTGCACGTTGATGTCCAGGTCGCACTTTCAGACATCGATGAGGACGCTGAGCCGCCGAGTGCGGCGCAGCTAACTCAATGGGCGCAGTGCGCCTATTCTGCGGTGCGCGACACGCCCGCAGAAGTGACCATTCGTCTGTGCGAGACCGAGGAATCTCACACCTTGAATCATTCCTATCGGGGCTTCGATAAACCAACCAATGTGTTGTCGTTTCCATTTGAGGGCTTGGACGATTTACCGCCCGAGCTGGCCGCAGAATTGGCCACGCCGATCCTGGGCGATATCGTAATCTGCCATCCGGTATTGATTACCGAAGCCAAAAATCAGCAAAAATCGTTGTCCGACCATTATGCTCACATGGTGACTCACGGTATATTGCACTTATGCGGCTATGACCATCAGGACGATCCCAGTGCTGAAGAGATGGAAGCCCTGGAAACCAGGATTCTTGCCCAGAGTCATATTGCTAACCCCTATTGATCTACTCTTCCACAGAGTTTGTTTTACTACATGAACGTTTCTGAAAAACCTCCGTCGACATTAGGTCAGACCATAAAGAATAAATTATTTGGTTGGTTACCCCAGCAGCGCGCCGAAACGCGCGAAGATGTCTTAGAAAATTTACGCCAGGCTGAAGAAGACGGCATCGTCGCACGCGACGCTTATGACATGATGCAACGCGTCATGTTCGTCTCGGATTTGCAGGTTAGAGATATCATGGTGCCGCGCAGCAGTATGGCCTACGTCGAGCGTGAACATTCGCTGGATCAGTGTTTGGATGTGATGGTTGAGAGCGGTCACTCGCGTTTTCCAGTTGTCGATAACGAAAAAGATCAGATCATCGGCATTCTACTGGCAAAGGATTTGTTGCACTTTTTTGATGAAGACAATAAGCAACGTTTTAACTTGCGCGACCTCACGCGTCCGGTGGTGTTTATACCTGAGAGTAAGCGTCTGAATGTGCTGCTGAGTGAGTTCCGAGAGAACCGCAATCATATGGCCATTGTGGTGGACGAGTTCGGTGCCATTGCGGGCCTAGTTACGATTGAAGATGTGCTGGAGCAAATAGTCGGCAATATAGAAGACGAGCACGACATCGAAGACGATGAAAATTTGATCCGTACCATGGAAGACGGCGAAGTGATCGTGAAAGCTGTGCTACCGATTGATGAATTCAATGAGCACTTCGAATGCTATTTAAGTGAGACCAACTCCGACACCATTGGCGGTTTGATCTCTCAAACCCTCGGCCACGTGCCGGTGCGGGGCGAATCGGTCGACATCGATAAGTTCAATTTTGAAATCATTCACGCGGACTCACGACGGATTCATTTAATTCGCGTGCACAAACAAACAGCGTAATTCCATGCAGGCAACACCCAAACGCACGGTCTATCTGATCGATGCCAGTATTTATATTTTTCGTGCCTGGTTCTCGGTACCCGATTCAATGCGTGGCGAGAACGGTATGCCGGTGAATGCCCTATATGGCTTCTGTCGTTTCCTGACCGAATTTGCCGAAAAAAGTCAGGCCACGCATGTCGGTATTGCCTTTGACGAGAGCTTGACGCAATCATTCCGCAATGAGCTGTATCCAGCGTACAAAATGAATCGAGAGCTGCCGCCGGAAGACCTCAAAAATCAGTTCAAATATTGCAAACGTTTGGCCGAAGCCGCTGGGTTTCACTGTGTCGGTCATGATCGGTACGAGGCAGACGATATTATTGCCACCTGGTCGGCGAATATGCGGGGCGCAGGTTTCCGCAATGCGATTGTCTCGGGCGATAAAGATCTAGCGCAGCTATTGCAAGGCGACGATTTTTGGTGGGATTTCGCTAAAAACGTGCAACTGGATTCACATGGTGTGGCACAGAAGTTTGGAGTGCCGCCCGAGTGTATTCAAGATTATCTCGGGCTTTGCGGCGACGCTGTGGACAATATTCCGGGTGTGCCGGGCGTAGGCCCAAAAACGGCAGGCGCACTGTTGTCTGAGTTCGGCAGCATGGAGCACATGTACGATAACCTGGACGCGATCAAACAATTACCAATCCGCGGTGCGAAATCTTTGCCAGAAAAGCTGGCCACACATAAAGAAGTGGCAATGTTATCCAAATTATTAGCCACGGTAGCGTATGATGCGCCGATTGATGCGTCGCCTGATTTGTTGCAACGGCGTTCCGCTGAAGTGAGCTCGCTGCAAGAGATCGGCCATATCATGGGCGGTCGTGGCGATGGGTTGTTTGCGCGATTGGCGGAAGCATCTAATCGCCTGAACTAGCATTTTGAGCGTTACGCCCTTCGAGACGGACTGCTTGCGCTGATGGCGGGCATCTGTAATTATTTGCGCGTGCAAATCCGGACCTGCACACCGAACTATCCGATCAACCAAGCCAGAGGTATGCTGTGTACCTGAAATATTTTGGGTTAACCGAGCGCCCATTCTCGATTGCCCCAGATCCACATTATCTGTACATGAGTAATCGCCACAAGGAAGCGATGGCGCATTTGACCTATGGCTTGTCGCAAGGGGGCTGTTTTATCGTACTCACTGGTGAGGTCGGTACCGGCAAGACCACCTTATGCCGTAACCTACTCAGTGACTTACCCGATAACGTGGACGTGGCGTTGGTGCTGAACGCCAATATCAATGAGCAAGAACTTCTGCAAACTGTTTGCGACGAATTAAAGGTGGACTATCCTGAGTCCGCGTCACAGAAACAATTGCTTGACCTCATTAACGCGCACTTGCTGGCGACATTCGCAGCCAATCGCCACACCGTGCTTATTATTGACGAAGCGCAACTGCTGAGTCGCGATGTGTTAGAAAATATTCGGCTGCTGACCAACTTAGAAACGACCAAATCTAAGTTGCTACAAATTATTTTGATTGGCCAGCCAGAACTCAATGATTCCTTACGCCGTAACGATCTGCGCCAGCTCGCCCAACGCGTGACGGCTCGCTATCATCTAGGGGCTTTGGAGCGTGATGAGATTGGCGACTATGTGAATTTTCGTTTGGCGGTCGCGGGTTGTAAGCAGCCCCTGTTTAGCCGTCAGGCATTGAACAAACTGCACAGTTTAAGTGGCGGGATTCCACGTAAGATTAACGTATTGGCTGACCATGCCTTGTTGTCAGCCTATGCCAAAACGCAGTCGATGGTCGACTCGAAAAGCGTTAGAGACGCGGCCAAAGAAGTGTTTATTGATGGCACCGAGACAGCCGC
>JAUHZM010000178.1 GCA_030426005.1 Gammaproteobacteria bacterium | reverse complement strand
TTTTATGGCAATGCGGAAATCGCACCCGGGAACGAACTATCAGGTTTGATCCGTCATCATAGCTGTGTCGTTAATCTATTTTTCGAGCAGTGACATCGCCAATGGCGCTGCATGCTAAGATCGAGTAATCCGGTCTACTACTAAAATCGATCAACCAACTAGCACCACAAGCACACTCGCCAGCATGAATAACCGCATTCCAGAAACGCAAATAAAAGTTGTCGATGGCCAGTTTGTGCAGGACGACATAACACTGAGCAACGACGTTAAGATTCCACATTCCGGGCCACACTTTCATACAGTGCTGAACCAGCATGGTTTGAGCCTACGCCACGAAACACCGAACGAATTACAAATCAATCTGGGCAAGCTTTGTAATTTGGCCTGCCATCATTGCCATGTGGATGCTGGCCCAAAACGCACTGAAATTATGCGCTGGGACGTGATGCAACGCATCCTGGTCTGGGCGGAAAACGCGGGCATAAAAAAGGCCGACCTAACCGGTGGAGCACCGGAGCTGAATCCGCATTTTCGCGATTTCTGTGACGCGCTGATTAATCTCGGCATTGAGATTACCTCACGTTGTAATATCACGGTGCTATTCGAACCAGATCAATCTGATTTAGCACAATGGTATGCCGACCGAAAAATCCGTCTCGTGTGCTCCTTACCGTGCTACACCGAAGACAATGTCGACGCGCAACGCGGTAAAGGCGTGTTCGATAAAAGCATCGCAGGGCTACAGCAGCTCAACGAATTGGGTTACGGGATTGACCCAGAGCTACAGCTTGACCTGGTTTACAACCCCGGTGGTGCCTTCTTACCACCACCACAAGCCAGTCTTGAAGCTGATTATCGACGCATGTTGAACGAGAACTTCTCGATCGAGTTCTCCAGTCTGTTGGCAATTACCAATATTCCAATTAATCGATTCGCTCATGCATTGCTGCGCGACCAACAACTGGAGCCGTACCAACATTTGTTGGTTGAAAATTTCAACCCAGACACCGTTGAGCAGCTCATGTGCCGCTCACTGATTAACTTAGACTGGCACGGCCGTGTCTACGACTGTGATTTTAATCAAATGCTGGAGCTGCCTATGGGTGGCGGTGAACCACGCTACCTGTGGGATCTTGATGTAAACGATGTCGCTGGCAGTAGCATTGCCACTAACCGCCATTGCTTTGGCTGTACAGCTGGCGCTGGTAGCAGTTGCGGCGGCGTATTAGCAGATTAAACGACGCGCTTGACGGATTCAGGTATCAGCGTCGTCATGCCGGTGTATAACGCCGACCCGTACCTGCAAGCGGCGGTCGACAGTATCCTGCATCAAACACATCGCTTATTGGAGCTCATCATTGTCAACGACGGTTCCACCGATGGGGCAATTGAACAACTCGTGACCGATGATCGTGTGCTCTGCGTGGACTCACTGGGCAACGGCATCGTTCCCGCACTCAATCACGGCATTGCTGTGGCACAGTATCCATACATCGCACGCATGGATGGAGACGACATCGCCGCGCCAGCACGCCTGGCGACACAACTGGCCTACCTGCAACAAAACCCTGAGATCGCTATTGCGGGCGCTAAGGTACGATTATTTGCCGACGTGGGCGAGCTGGGCGGCGGGTATGCGCTTTACCAAACGTGGATCAATCAACAATGTACTCCCCAGGCAATTCAGCGCAATATGTTCGTCGAAAGTTGTATTCCCCATCCTACCGCGATGTTTCACCGCGATGTTATCGATGCCCTGGGTGGTTATCATGATACGCCCTGGCCGGAAGATTATGATCTCTGGTGTCGCGCGCACTTGCACGGGTATCAGTTCGGCAAACCGAACGCCGAAGCCCTATTGCACTGGCGAGACTATCCAGAACGTACTTCACGCGCGCAGTCACGCTATAACAAATCACAATTTCTGGCCTGTAAGGCGCATTATTTGAGTCAGGTTTTACAGCAACTTGGTCGACAGGAATGCGTGATCTGGGGCACGGGGCCGACCGGCTTAAAACTACATGATCTGTTGACGCAGGCCGGCATTCGCGTTCGTCATTTCATCGACGTGAATCCGAAACTTCAGAATGGTGAAAAACGAAACAAACCAGTTTGGGTGGTTGATGCACCACTGGAAGAGCACGATATTCAGTCATTGCACCCGTTTGTGGTGGTGGCAGTCGCCGCACGTGGTGCGCGTGAAAAAATCCACCAGGCGCTCGCAGAAGCGGGACAGATCGAGCTTGAGGACTACCTATTTGCCGCCTGAATTATTAGAGGACGTGCCAATTACATCCCGAGCTTTTTTTCTAACTCAGAGATCACTTTTTCCATTTCATCGACCTTAGCACGCGTACGCTGTAAGACTTCCTTTTGCGTATCCAGTTCCTCGCGGGTCACCACATCCAGGTCGCTGATAACTTCTTGAATTGCCGCACGAACATTCTCACGCAAGTCGGCGCTCAAGGTATCTGGCACCGCGGCTTTGGCGGTTTGCATGATACGCTGGATAATGTCAGAGGCGGCGTTTGGAATATCAGTCATAGACGTTCAAATCGGTTGAACAATAATGGGCGTATTGTGTTCTTAGCTTAGCACCATGTCTAGCGAATATTTGTGATTTCCAATTAACGCAAGTCGCACTCTTATTCTCTGGGCACAAAAAAGGCCCGCCGTAGCGAGCCTTTTTAAATATGTCGAGAACTAGCTGTTCTCAACCGCTTTCATCGAAAGACGCACGCGACCTTGCTTATCGACTTCTAGCACCTTGACGGTAACTTCGTCGCCTTCAGACAAGTGGTCTGCCACATTCTCAACACGCTCATTCGAGATTTGCGAGATGTGAACCAAACCGTCTTTACCTGGCAGCACGTTTACGAACGCACCAAACTCCATGATTTTGACGACCTTGCCTTTGTACACACGATCAACTTCGATATCCGCAGTAATCTCCTCGATACGACGACGTGCTTCCGCACCAGCCGCCCCATCAACAGACGCGACATTCACGGTACCGTCGTCTTCAAGATCAATGGTGGCACCCGTTTCTTCGCAAAGCGCACGAATAACCGCACCACCTTTACCGATAACGTCGCGGATTTTATCCGGATTGATTTTAAAGGTGATGATACGTGGAGCATGGTCCGACATCTCAGCACGTGGCTCAGATATAACTTTCGCCATTTCACCCAAAATGTGAATTCGCGCATCTTTTGCTTGCGACAGCGCTTGCGTCATGATTTCTTCAGTGATGCCATCAATCTTGATGTCCATTTGCAGCGCAGTAATACCTTCTGGTGTACCGGCCACTTTGAAGTCCATGTCACCCAGGTGATCTTCATCACCCAAAATGTCAGTCAATACCGCAAAGTTATCGCCCTCTTTGATCAAGCCCATCGCGATACCAGCAACGGGTGCTTTGATCGGTACACCAGCGTCCATCATCGCAAGCGATGAACCACACACCGAAGCCATTGAGCTTGAGCCGTTGGATTCTGTGATCTCAGATACCACTCGAATGACGTAAGGGAATTCCTCAGCGCTTGGCAAGACAGCAGCAACACCGCGACGCGCTAAACGACCGTGACCAATTTCGCGACGCTTTGGTGAGCCAACGCGACCTGTTTCGCCAACCGAGTACGGTGGGAAGTTGTAGTGCAGCATAAAGCGATCAGTAATGTCGCCTTCCAGCGCGTCGATACGTTGTGCATCACGTTCGGTGCCTAAAGTGGCTGCAACCACAGCCTGGGTTTCACCGCGTGTGAACAAGGCCGAGCCGTGCGTACGTGGCCAAACACCGGTGCGTACCGCGATTGGGCGAACAGTCGTTGTGTCACGACCATCAATACGTTTCTCGCCCGCAATGATGCGCCCACGTACAATGTCTTTTTCTAAATCTTTGAATGCAGCATTAACTGCGTCAATCTCAGCGACTGTAGACTCGTCGCTAACCATGGCAGCCAACACATCGCTGTGTGCCGTTGAAATTTTTGCCACACGATCAACCTTACTCGCGGTAGAGAATGCGTCTTCCAAAGCCGCCTTCGAGATTTCAGCAACTTTTTGACTTACCGACGCATCTTCTGCTGGCGGTGTCCATTCTTTCATTGGCTTCGCCACTTCAGCGGCGAGCTCTTTAATCGCGTTGATCGCTTTTTGGGACTCTTGGTGGCCATACATGACCGCACCAAGCATCACATCTTCCGACAAAACATTCGCTTCTGATTCAACCATCAATACTGCGTCTTGTGTACCGGCAACAACCAGATCAAGATCCGACGCTTCGAGTTGATCCATGGTTGGGTTTAATACATATTCGTTGTTGATATAACCAACGCGTGCTGCACCAACTGGGCCATTGAAAGGGATACCAGACGTCGCAAGCGCTGCAGATGCACCAACCAGTGATACGATCTCAGTATCAATATTTGGATCGATTGATACGATAGTGACTACCACCTGAACGTCATAGCCAAAGCCCTTCGGGAACAATGGGCGTAGTGGACGGTCGATCAAACGACAAGTCAAAATCGCCTTTTCAGAAGGACGACCTTCACGACGGAAGAAGCCACCTGGAATTTTACCAGCGGCGTATGTGCGCTCCTCAACATCAACTGTGAGAGGCATGAAATCTTTTGGCTCACCGGAAATTTTGTTAACTACCGTGACCATGACTGTGGTGTCGCCACAGCTAGCGATGATGGCCGAATCGGCCTGGCGAGCGATCTCGCCGGTTTCTAATTTGAACTCGTGTTCACCAAATTGAAAGGTTTTCGTTACCTTTGACATACATTTTTACCTATAAATATTTATCTTCCCGCACGCCCTATTGCGCTTGGGCTTTCCTACAAAATCTGGACCATTGAGCTGAATCGACGGCAAGTCGGTCGGAATACACACAAAGCTTGATATCCATTCCCCCTTGCCAAGCGTCCCCAAAACTTGAAAGGTCCATAAAACAAAGGCCTCATCATCTGACAAGGCCTTTGCAAAATCGTTGATTACTTACGCAAGCCTAGACGCTTGATAAGTGATCGATAGCGCTCGACGTCGCTTTTCTTCAAGTAATCGAGCAATTTACGACGACTGTTAACCAGACGCAGCAAACCTTGGCGCGAGTGGTGGTCATGAATGTGCTCTTTGAAGTGTGGTGACAAATCTTTGATGCGTGCAGTTTGCAGTGCAATTTGGACTTCTGGGGAACCGGTGTCACCTTCTTTTACTTGATACTCTGCCACGATGGCAGCTTTGTCAGCGGCGGTTAATGCCATAATATTATCCTCTTCATTCGTTACTAAACACGGATTCCCTGAAGGGTGGAAACCAGTGCACCAAAATCGACGAACACGTCGATGTGGCGCGTATTCTAACTGTTTGAGTTAAAAAAGCACCAAAAAATCATTGAAAACAGCAAAATTTATTAATAAATCAACAGCTTCCTAATCAAACACAAACATTTTGTGCGTCTTGAGCAGCCCATTGGGTAAAACCTCGCCTACTGCGAATAAGGCGCCATCCTCACCAGTAAACCGCGACAACCCCATAGTCTTAACTTCACCGGCGGGCGTAGGTCGACCTTGGCGCAGACTGTCGATTTGTGCTGAGCTTAATCCAACGCTTGGAAAGTCCAGCAGTAAACTGTCAATTGGCAACAGAATGTCGTCGAGTTCCGCTTGCTCGACCGCCTCAAGCGATAAGGCATCGGACACCGATATTCCTTTGCTTTCAGTTCGGCGCAGCTCGGTTACGTGGGCACCGCATCCTAAGGCCTGTCCCAGATCATAAGCGAGCGAGCGTATATAAAAACCACTGGAACAATGCACGTCGAGACGCACTAGATCATCGTTGAGTCGCTCGGCTTGCAGATCGTATACCGTCATGGTCCGCGCCTCACGTTCGATTTCTTCACCTTGCCGAGCCAGCTTGTACAACGGCTGGCCATTCTTCTTTAAGGCGCTGAACATCGGTGGAACTTGCTGTATTTCACCTCGAAATGCGTCCAGTGCTGCCTGCAAAGCATCGTCGGAGACATCTACCGTATGTGTCTCCAATACCTCGCCGTCAGCATCCCAGGTATCCGTAATAACACCCAGCTTAATCACAGTCGAATAGCGTTTATGCGAATGTAAGAAGTACTCGCACACTTTGGTGGCTTGTCCGAGACAGATTGGCAACAGCCCAGTCGCAAGCGGATCTAGACTGCCGGTATGCCCGGCTTTACGTGCCTGGAACCGACTTTTAACTCGTTGCAGTGCTTTGTTTGAACTCATTCCCGCTGGCTTGTCCAGCAAGATGACACCGTGAATGTCGCGTTTCTTAGATCGATATTGCATTACTGTCGCACGCCTCGATTAGCAGAGAGTCGCCAACCAGGGCAACTTCGTTCAGCGATCAGAGAGACAAGCAGAAAGCTAGTCGCGTTTATTCAGCGCACGGTCTATCAAAGCAGACATACGTGCGCCTTCGGAAATCGAATT
>JAUHZM010000177.1 GCA_030426005.1 Gammaproteobacteria bacterium | reverse complement strand
CAAATCCCCGCGTAACCAGCCTGCATGAGTGCGTACAGACTCAGCGCTGTGAAAGGAACAAGTAGGAGCAAAGCCAATGCTCGACGCGACAAAGTACCAGACATAGTAAAATCCTCATTTACGTTGAAAGGTCATCAGCATGCCGCGATGTCAGAATGGTGACAATTACCTGGCAGGTTATTGCGACCAGTCGCCCTCAGTTGATACCTTACACCGACATGGTCAATACCAATGAGGTCTCACGATGGCACCGGAAACCAGTAAATTCACGCAGTCCCTCAAGATGTGGCGCAAAAACCGCAAGCTGTCACAGCTGGAACTCGCGCTGGCAGCGGACGTGTCACAACGGCATGTAAGTTGGCTGGAAACCGGTCGCAGCAAACCCAGTCGTGAGATGGTCTTGCGTCTCTCAGCTGCCATGGAGGTGCCCTACCGCGAACGCAATTCACTGCTGAATGCCGCCGGGTTTGCGGATGTATACCGCGAGCAGACGCTAGACGACCCAGCCATGGCATCAATCAAAACGGTGTTAAGTGAAATCCTAAAACACCACGAACCCTACCCTGCGTTCGTACTCGACCGGTATTGGAATATTCAACAACAGAACAACGCTGCAGACAGAATGTTCGACATGGTTGGCGGGGCTGAACAACTTTGGCGAGCGGTTGGGGATACTGGGGAACGCAACATTGCTTTGTTAACGGTACATCCTCACGGGTTTAAACAATTTGTTCTAAACTGGGACGACGTGGCGATACAATTTGCACAGCGTTTACAGAAGGAAGCGCTGGACAGCTGCGACGAGAAAATTATGCGTCGGCTCGGTCAACTCAGTGCCTATTTGCCGCACAGCGACGCGCCAACGCTGGAACCACTACTACCGATGATTCCCATTGAACTGAATGTAAACGGCTTGCAGCTGAGTTTGTGTTCCGTTATTTCAACCTTCGGGACCGCGCAGGACATCACCGCAGACGAACTTCGGGTCGAAACGTTTTACCCTGCCGATGAAAATACGGCTAACTTTCTATCCGGTCAGGTTTAAGATTCAGCGGCAAACTGCAAACGGTTATTCTCGCGCGTCACGCGGTGCGTGAGCCCACGTCGTAGCGCGTCACCAAAGCCAGCCTCTTGCAATAAGGCATCCACCGCTGCGGTATCACTCAATGCGTGGTAGTCATCAACAGCACGCTGATACATCCACAGAACATAAGGCAAGACTGCGCGTTCGGCGGTCACGCCCTCGACGCTGAATTCGTGCGTGCCAATCATGCGATCGATAGTCGCCTTGCCTGGATTTTGAGTCCGCCATTCGGCTAACAATCGATCAGTGTCTTCGATCACCGGCAACTGTTCACGACTCATCCGCTGAAGCACTGGCATGAGTGTCTCAGGAATTTCGTCATTCGCCAGCCACTCGCCCGCTTCCATACTGACTTCGTCGCTAATCATACGGCGCACCCAATCACACAGCGCCGGCGCTTTCTTGCGCATGAGCTGACCTGGCGCAGGATCTCGATATAGATGCGCGTACAGCGGCCCAATCAAGCCAAAATCAGCCAGACTCGGTTTGCTGCCGAGTACAAAATCGTATTGCTCGAAGTGTGTCTGCAAATCGCCCAAAAGACTGACGTAAGACTTTTCAATCGCGTTGATGTTATGCGCTTTTACCCCGAGTTTTGGCACCGCACCTTTGAAGCGCGCACCGGCTTTTTTACCCAAATAACGCCGGATAAAGCCCGGTGCATTCGGCATGACGATGCTGCCGAATTCGCCATAGATAAACCGTCCATTGGTCGCAGGATAGTTCCAGCGGTAATGCATGGCGGGAATCACCAACCATTCATCGGCATAAGTCTCGAGCAATAGCGAAACTAGTCGTTGCTTCGGTGTCGAGGGGTAGACCGGATGCTCCGGAAATCGAGATTCCAGCTGATCTATTATCTCAGTGGTGTCCTGCCAAACATCATCCTCTGGCGATTGCACGACTGGAATAAACTGCACGCCGGTACGCGGAATAATAAATTTCTTATACACATTGATTGTGGCAAGCACCTCGTCAAACGGAATGCCTTTTTTACGTAAGTACGAACGCGCTTTGCCTGAATACAAAGAGCATTCCACACCGTAAAGTTGATACTTGCCACTCATGTTTATACGACCTCAAATAAACCCGCAGCGCCCATGCCGCCGCCAATGCACATTGTTACGACCACATATTTTACACCACGACGCTTACCTTCAATCAAGGCATGACCAACCATACGCGAACCACTCATTCCGTAGGGATGACCAATCGAGATCGCACCACCATTCACATTCAACTTGTCGTTATCGATACCGAGGTGATCTCGACAGTACAACACTTGAACCGCAAACGCTTCATTCAACTCCCAAAGCCCGATATCATCCATCGTCAAGCCATGCTGCTTAAGCAGTTTCGGAATCGCATAAATGGGTCCAATACCCATTTCATCAGGTTCGCAACCGGCCACTGCCATCCCGCGATAGATCCCCAACGGCTCCAAACCTCGCTGCTCAGCCAGTTTTTCGTCCATCACCACCTGTGCTGCCGCGCCATCAGACAACTGCGATGCGTTGCCAGCGGTAATGGTACCGCCGTCGACCACGGTTTTTAAGCTCGCCAAACCTTCTGCGTTAGTCGCACGCACGCCTTCATCGCGTGACACGGTCACCGCTTCTGGGCTGGCCTCTTTGGTTTCTTTGTCGTAGACCAGCTTCGTGCAATCCACCGACACCAATTCCGCGTCATAACGGCCTGCTTCATAGGCAGCGGCAGTCCGCTGCTGGGACTGCAGACCGTACTCGTCCATGGCATCGCGACTAATACCGTAACGCTTAGCCACCACCTCAGCCGTTTGCAGCATTGGCATGTAAATATGTGGATGCATGGCCAACAGCTCTTTGTCTGCAGCTCGGTACATATTCATTTTGTCGTTCTGAGTTAGGCTGATGCTTTCCACACCACCACCAACAACGACCGACATTCCGTCCACCATGATTTGTTTGGCCGCAGTGGCTACCGCCATCAAGCCTGAAGAACACTGGCGGTCGATGGTCATGCCAGCCACACTGACTGGCAATCCTGCACGTAAGGCAATCTGACGTGCAATATTCTGCCCCGATGCACCCTGTTGTAAGGCAGCGCCCATAATCACATCTTCAACTTCAGCGCCTTCAACGCCAGCCCTGGCAACCGCCTCACGCACCGCCGCTGCACCCAAGGTTGCGGTATTTAAATCATTAAAGCCACCTCGATATGCTTTGCCGATCGGTGTTCTAGCGGTGGAAACAATAACTGCACTTTTCATAATTTTCTCTCTCTATTCGCTCTAAGGTGATAGGCCTAGGTCTTATTCCTGACCTGCGGGCGTGACGCCCAAAAATTCTGGTTGCGCAAATTCCGGTTTAGGATAGGTGTAAAAACCCTGCCCCGTCTTAAACCCTAAATGTCCTTTATCAATATATGACTGTAGCAAAGGCACGAAATGATCACCGGTTAGCTCTGGTGTGTTGTGCGCAATATGCAACGCGGTATCCAGCCCAATTTGATCCAACATCCCAAACGGGCCTGCCGGCGTTTTAAAATTACCCATAAACGAGCGGTCAATATCCTGGATCGAGCCGGCACCATTGGTAAGCAAAAGTGTGGCCTGCTGCATAATGGTCAGCAACATCGCATTAAACAGATAGCCCGGCGTCTCTTGTTGCACATGGACCGGAATTTGATTGATACGACGCCCAAACTCCATCAACAAGGCGACAAATTCTGGATCTGTCTCGCTGTGTGGCATCACATCCACGACGGTCTGATTGAACACATCGTGAAAGTGAAATGCGCAGAACTGAGCAGGTCGGTCGATCGCACTCAAAAACTGTGAAGGCAGCAAGAACGAGGTATTAGTGGCAAGCAGCACATCGGGCGCCAACAAGGCACACACATCTTCAAAAAACGCACTTTTGATCGGCACATCCTCGGTAATCGATTCGATGACCAAATCGACGTCCTTTACCGCCTCGGCTAAGTCGGTTGTCATCCGTAAATGGGTGGCAACTCGCTCCGCCTGAGCACCGGAAATCTGCTCGTTTCGCAGCAAGCCGTGGACTAGCCGGGTATGTTGTTGCTTCGCGACGTCCAGCTGAGACTGCTGTAGATCGAACAACACCACCTGGTAGCCATCCAAGGCGCAACGCAGAGCAATTCGCAGCCCCAGCGTACCACCGCCCGCCACCATCACATGGCGGATGTCATCAACCTGCTTCATACGGCATACGCCAACTGATTAAACTGGTTTTGGAAGAAGGCGCGGTCGCCGAACATCAAATTGATCATCATCAGACGCTTCACGTAATGGCCTACGTCAAGCTCGTCGGTCAGCCCCATGCCGCCGTGCATCTGAATCGCTTCATCGCCAATCAACTTTCCGTTCTTCGCAATCAAGGTTCGGAGTCCGGCCACCATCTTGGCTTTATCGTGCTCGGAAGACGCCTCGTCAGTTAGCTCGCACAAGGTGCCAACCAGCAATGACTTGGCCTGTTCAAAAGCCATAAAGGTGTCCACCATACGGTGTTGCAAAGCTTGGAATGACGAAATCGGCACGCCGAATTGCTTGCGCGTTTTCGTGTAAGCCACCGTGGTTTGGTTCAATTTTTCCATGATCCCTACGGCTTCTGCCGACAAGGCCACGTGCGTGCGCATCAACATAGCGTCGATCAAGCTCAAGCCCTGACCCAATTCCGACACCAGTTCCGCAGTCGCATCGGTAAATGTGATATCCGCGGCATGCTGACCATCCATTAATGGGTAAGCTTGCAACGCCACACCGTCAGCCTGCGTATCGAGTAAAAACAAGCTCAGGCCATCGCGTTCGGTTTGTTCACCACTGGTACGTGCAAGCACCAACAGTTTTGACGACGACGGCGCAGCCAACACACATACTTTGGTGCCATTTAGACGATACACATCTCCGTCAGCGGTGGCCGTGGTTGCGACGTTCGCCACATCAAAACGTGATTGTTGCTCATACAGCGCCACAGCGCCCATCAAACTGCCACCGATTAGTTCACCCAGTATCTCGGCTTTGTCGGCTGCGTTACTGGCTTCTAACAAGCCACCAAACATGACGACGTTTGGTACAACCGGCTCAACCACCAGAGCTCGCCCGAGTTCTTGCATGATCGCGGCCAGGTCAATAATACTGCCCCCATAACCACCAACGTCTTCGGCGAATGGAATCGACAACCAACCTAATTCGGCAAAGGTCTGCCAATGTTTAGGATCAAAACCTTCGGCTTTCTCAGTCGATGCTCGACGCTGGTCAAAACTGTAATTATCCTGCGCCCAACGAACGATACTGTCACGCAATAAAACCTGCTCTTCACTGTAATCAAAATTCATATCGCCTCCCTATAGACCCAGAACCGCTTTCGCGATCACATTACGTTGCACTTCATTCGAGCCGCCGTAAATGGTGGCGGCTCGACCGTACATATACGAACGTCGAGCGTTCGAGCCCAATCGGTGTAACTCATTTTGAAAACTGTCTTGTTTCAAAGCACCAGCATACGCACCAATGGTTTGCATGCGCAGCTCCTGCAAGGCCTGTTGAATTTCGGTGCCTTTGATTTTGAGAAGTGAAGCTTCCGGCCCCGGTGTGTCACCGGCAGACAAAGACGCTAGCACCCGTAGGTCCATATACTCCAGCGCCATCAGTTCGATTTCGATATCCGACACCTGGGTCTGAAACACAGGATCATCGATCAAACGCCCGTTGGCGTTAGTTTGTTTCTCCGCCAGATCGACAATTTGACTCAGTGCACGACGGCTTTCAGCCACCGCAGCAATGGAGGTTCGCTCATGCGCAAGCAACGCCTTGGCGTAAGTCCAACCTTGATGCTCATTGCCCACGCGATTCGCGACTGGCACGCGAACATTGTCGAATACCACTTCGTTTAAACTGTGATAATTATCGATACTGTGAATCGGATTCACGGTAATCCCTTCGGACTTCATATCGATCAATAAAAAGCTGATCCCTTGTTGACGCTTGTCGAACGTGCCAGTGCGAACTAAGCAGAAAATCCAATCCGCGTGTTGTGCATAGGTAGTCCAAATTTTGGCCCCATTCACTACATAGTGGTCGCCATCCAAGGTTGCGCGGGTTTGTAGTGCGGCCAAATCAGAACCGGCGCCCGGCTCAGAATAGCCCTGACACCACCAATCATCACTGCGCAGAATGCGTGGCAGAAAGGTTTCTTTTTGCTCATCCGAGCCAAACGTAAAAATGACCGGCGCCACCATTTTAAGACCGAAAGGCACGACTTCCGGTGCCCCGGCACGACTGCGCTCGGTTTCAAAGATAAATTTTTGCACTGGCGTCCATCCGGTGCCGCCATACTCGACCGGCCAGGTCGGTGCGCCCCAGCCTTTGTCTGCCAGCCGCGAACGCCAGACCTCGAAGGCGTCCAGCACCGCCGGAT
>JAUHZM010000176.1 GCA_030426005.1 Gammaproteobacteria bacterium | reverse complement strand
GTCATGGCATTGATTAACGAAACAGCCAGTAAGCCAATTGCATACTCAAGGATACCACTACGTCGTTTTCGTCGCCGCGTGCCAATGTGAGCGACCATTTGGGACTGGCATGATAACTAAGCCCATAGGCGACATCGCTGCCATCCCACACCATACTGGCGGCAACACCGCGCCCGGGTGTCGCGGATACGCGCCCCGTGTCATGGTATTTCCACCAATAGACGCCTAACAAGTCCACATTCAATGTAGGTTGGATTCGATGGTCTGCTTCAGATAAATAGCTCAAGCCAATCGCAGGACGCAAAGCCATAATCTTGTAACTTGGCGGGTTAGAAAAGCCGTCGGCTTGCGGTTGGTAGGCCATCGAGTTGATTAACACTTCGTGTGGCCAAAGCTTAATCGTCTCATCTTTGTAGGCACGCCAACGTTGGTCGAGTTTGTTTTGATAGGTCAAACTGTCAGCCACATCGCGTTGATTTAAGCTGCTGCTAATAGCGCGTAACTGGCCACTCAAATGCCACAATCGTCGTGCCAGCAGGCTAGCCTCGGCACAGCGTGTGCTGGGTTTGGAGGAGCAATGGACATTCAGCAGTTGATACAGATCGATTTCAAGTACTGCGTCTTGCGTGCTTGGTAACTGTACGAAGCCTGTACCAGCATCACGTGTTACGGCACGATTTATCTGTTCAATCAGATTTCGCTCTTCGTCGCGCTTGAGGTCGGTGCGCTGATTTGCCTCGAGCCAGCTTTGAATACTAGGCAATGCTGATTGGAGGTCCGGGTGCAGTGCCTTATTATTGTTAAGCAAGCACACCACGTCAGCTTGGTTTAGGTCATCCATGGTGGCGCTTTCTAGCTGCAGTATCGTATCACCGAGTGCGGCTTCGGCCGCGAGTAGGTCAAGCGGAGTGACAGCTGATTCGCAGGCGTAAGACTGGCTTGACCAGCCTAACAGGAGCAACAGTAGCCAGTGTTTCATGTAATCACCTCATTCTGTGGTGCATGGCCATGTTGTACCGACACATCACCAAACTTGAGAATTAAGTTGATGTAGGTCTGCCAGGAGTCATCATGGTTCTGGTGAGAGTGATCGATTAAGTCAGACAGCGCAGTGCGCAAGCCCGGCTGGACCCCCGGCCCGAGCAGTGGAAACCCATCACGCCGTTGCTGCCGATTGTTCAGTCGGCGACCGAAGCCACACAGATCAAATATTTCATCCGTGATTTCAGGGTGCAGCATGTAGTGACACAAGCCATGAACGTTGGTTTCATGTACATGCTCTAGCACAATGTCTTTGTAGACCGGCCGCCCAAGGTGGCGTTGATCCCGCAAGCCCTCCGGCCAATGGTTTAGGCGGGTTGGTATCATCCTTGCGATGGGGTCAAAACAGTTTGTGACGGTGCGTAGATAGTCAAAAGTGTGATGCGGAAATACATCCTTAGGTGGAAACGCATCACGTTGCCAAGGCAGACTGAACAGGTCGGTGACGTCGGAAATCTGCAATAAAAACTTGAGACGATACCCTTGGCGATAGAAGTTGCTTTCGTCTGCTTTCGCGGTGCGAATGTTCTGCAAGGTGTCATTGATCACGCGCGTGCCGAGGGAATGCGCGATCACACCAAATTGATCCGAGGTGCTGCCTTGTGCGATACGTTGGTAGAGCTGCTTTGCGACCAGCGCGTTGACCTGCTCTTTCACGATCGACATTTTATACAGGACGACATCCACCAAATAAGCCCAGAGAAAATGCCGTTCGGTGATCTGGTGTTGGTTGAGTGTGTCGGCCAAAGCTTGTTTCTCGGCGGCGGGCAAGGGGAGTGTGTCGCGCAGAACGGCAGTGCCCAAGTCTGCGAAGTCATCCAGATAATCTTCGAACGCTTCGTCATAGCAGATCGGAACGATTTCGATATGCTGATCCATTGAACTGTCAAAGTTAATACTGGACTGCCATGCTTGACGCAGCAGGTCGATAGCCCCATCTGCCCAGCTGGGGTCGCGGTGGACTCCGATACCGTGGATTAAAAATACGGTGAACTTCGACATTGTGTTTGCAAATCTAGCGATATTTTTGCACAGTGTACATTCTGCGAACAAAGCAGTCACTCGTTCGGTAACTCCCTTGCCCCCCAGGTTAGTGCCTCTCCGAATGGTCGTGACCGATAAAAAATATAACAACACGTACTTTCACATCCAAAGGAGATGATTGACCCATGAATAAGTATGAGAATCCGAGGTATCGGTCGTATGTACTGGTGGTGCTCACTTTAGTGTATGCCGTTAACTTTATCGATCGACAACTACTCACCATTTTACAGGAGTCCATCAAGGTCGAACTTGACCTGTCTGACTTGCAGCTCGGCCTATTAACCGGTCTGGCATTCGCTATTTTTTATGTGCTGGCAGGGATCCCCATCGCGCGACTCGCGGAACGTTCCAATCGTCGCAACATTATTGCCGCCTCCATTGGTATTTGGAGTTTGATGACGGCGATCAGCGGTTTTGTGACTAACTACGCGCAATTGGTGTTGGCGCGGATTGGGGTCGGAATTGGCGAAGCAGGTTGCAGCCCACCAGCGCATTCAATGATTTCGGATATGTATCCGCCTGAGAAACGTGCCTCAGCACTGTCGTTTTATTCCGCCGGTATCAACGTCGGAATCATGTTTGGCATATTATTCGGTGGCATCATCAATGAGTATTTCGGCTGGCGTGTGGCCTTTATGGTTGTCGGCTTGCCGGGTATCGCGATTGCTTTGCTTGTGTGGTGGACGGTTCAGGAACCCATCCGTGGCTGGTCTGAGAACAATAATACTGTCGAGCAACAACCAGCCAGTTTCAAACGTGTGTTAGGTTTTATCCTGGAGCGGAAATACTTGATTCACGTTAGTATCGCGGCAGGTCTGAGTGCGTTTGCTGGCTACAGCATTACCAACTGGGCGCCACCATTTTTTATTCGCAGTTTCGGCATGGGTACCGCGGAGCTAGGCTGGTGGCTCGCGATCAGTGTGGGCCTGTTCGGCGCTGTTGGTACGTTCTTGTGGGGCGTATTGTGTGACCGGTTTGGTAAGCGTGATAAACGTTGGTATACCTGGTTGCCGGCCATGGCGATTTTTCTGGCGATTATTCCGATCATTGTCATTTTCAGCACCAAGAATCAGACCGTTGCCCTGATTGCCAACTTGTTCCCAGCCTTCTTCCTGACCGGCTACTTGGGCGCGTCCTTGGCGATTTTCCATGGCGCTGTGGAACCGCGTATGCGCGCCACTTCCTCAGCCTTATTCTTCTTAGTGTTGAACATTATTGGCCTAGGCTGTGGCCCTACGATGGTCGGTTTTGTCAGTGATCTACTACAGCCAAGTATGGGGGCAGAGTCACTACGTTACGCCGTGTTGTATGTGATCCCGGTGGTCTGTGTGTGGGCTGCGATCCATTTCATATTGGCTGCGCGCGATATGGCGAAATACGAATCGGCTTGAGCCAACTTGATCACTAACCTATGATGGATTGAGGTAGGGGGATATGGAGAACTGCCATGTGCCTATCTCAATCCAGTTGTTCACAGCAGGTTGCCCGACCAAGCATTGCACGATTTTTCGGGCGACTTGCTAGCCAGATTGCCATCCTGTGGTTGTTCACAGGCGGGTTGGTCTCAGCATTTACCTTACCGGTCAATTTTTCCGATCAGGCGGTGTTAGAAAACTTGCAAGACCCGGATGGTTTTGCATTTTCGCCTGATGGCCGCCTCTTTATTAGTGAGCGGATTACAGGTCGGCTACGAGTTGCCAAGTACAACGCCAGCAACGATACCTGGACGCTTAACAGCGAGCCGTTCTACACCTTTGACACACCGCGCGATGCGAACGGTCAACCTGAGGCGCGACGTTCAGGTGGCTTACGTGATATTGCGTTTGATCCCAATTTTGCCAGCAATGGGTATGTCTACGCGTTTTACATGGCAGACAGTAGTTTGCACAATCGAGTTGTGCGGATTGAGGCCAGTACTGCAAACCCGGATGTCGCGCTACCGAGTGAAGTGCTGTTGCTCGATTTGCCATTTAACAACACCGCATCCTCAGGAAGTCATAACGGCGGCGCCTTAGAGTTTGGCAACGATGGCGCCCTGTACATCACAACCGGCGACGGTTGGAAGGGCGATTTTGCTGGCGATCCGGTGCAAAGTTTGACAACGTACACAGGCAAAGTTTTGCGTATCAATGCCAACGGCAGTGTGCCAACCGATAATCCGTTTTACACGCAAACCACTGGAAATTATCGCGCGATCTATGCGCTCGGCTTACGGAATCCGTACAGCATGTCGCGTCACCCAGATACCGGCGCGCTCTATATCAATGAAGCGCGTGGCAGCAAAAAAGACCGGGTTTACGAACTGATTGCTGGTGCGAACTATCAACATGAAGGCAGCGGACTTGGGACTGCGATTGGACCTTGGGCCACTGCCGCAGACTCTGGCGGTGAGTTAATCACTGGTGGTGCCTGGATGCCAGACGCCGGTTTGGGCAGTTTCCCTGCGAGTTACAACGGACGTTACTTCGCGGTTCTATGGGGCGGGAATGACACCACAACTGGGCGTATCAATACCGTCTTGTCTGATACCGATCCCACGGTGACCACGTTTGCTACCGGTCTCGGTGTCAGTGGTAGTAACGGGATCGCGGTGAAGCCGGTGATCGGGCGCTTTCATGCCAGTGGTGATCTCTACTATATGTTGACGACGTACGCGACGAGCAGTGGGCAAATTCGCCGAATTCAGTACACCGCACTTGAAACGGTTGCCAGTCCGGTGATTTCTCCTAACGGTGCGGTCTCAACCGACCCAGTGATGGTGTCGATCAGTACTGAGACACCCGATGCAGAAATACGATTTACCCTGGACAACACAACGCCAACCCCGGCGTCTAGTTTGTATACTGCCCCATTTCAGATTTCCGAAAGCCAGCTGGTTCGAGCGCGTGCCTACAAGGCCGGGTTTAATAACAGCAGCGAAGTGTCTGCTGTGTTTGTGATCGGTGATACCAGCGCGAACATGCCGCCCAACGTGAATGCGGGTCCAAACAAGATAGGTTACCTCGGACAGACCATCAGTTTGGATGGCAGCGCGTCGTTCGACCCAGATGGGAATGACGACTTTCTCACCGGTGAACAATGGACTCAGATAGCTGGGCCAACGGTTATGATTCAGGATTCGACCGAAGAAATTGCCTACTTTACGCCGACCGCGTACGGCGTATACCGATTTCGTCTGGAGATCAGTGATGGCGTGGACATCGGACAGGATGAAGTGCGGATTGCCATCATTCGCCCAGCTCGTGTAAGCGCCGGCCTGCAAGCACTCTACACCTTTAGGGATGGTGCGGGTTCAGCGACCGTAGCGGATGTCTCCAATACCGGCACGTCACTCAATTTGTTGATAGAAAACACCGCTACGGTATCTTGGCTGCCGAATGGTGGATTGGATTTACTGTCGTCCAGCGTGCTGCGTAATAGTGACCCGATCAGGTTAGTCAATGCCTGCAAAGCCAGTAATGAGTTAAGCGTGGAAGCGTGGACTAAAACTGACAATCTAGCTCAGTCTGGTCCTGGTCCGGTCCGTATGATTTCTTTGTCCGGTAGCACGACGACACGCAATTTTACCTTTGGACAAGACACCGATGTGTATGAGATGCGGCTCAGGACGACGGGCACCGATGCCAATGGCACACCGTCCATCGAGACGCCAGCTTCGACCGTGACCACCGAGTTAAACCACACGGTGTACACCCGTGATGCGAGTGGTTCGGCCTCGATCTATGTGAACGGTGTGCCGCGCGTGGTCGGCTCTGTGGCTGGAAACTTCAGTGGCTGGGATAACAACTTTGACCTAATACTCGGCAACGAATCCAGTGGTGACCGCCCTTGGTTAGGGGAGTTCCATTTAGTGGCAATCTACTGCGGTGCTTTGAACAGCGCACAAATCGCGCAGAATCGGGCCGCCGAGTTGGCCCCGTTCGCGACACCGCAGGACTCAGATCAGGATGGTGTGCTCGATGTGATCGACAACTGCCCCACGCTCGCAAACCCGACACAGGCTGACACGGATAAAAACGATGTTGGTGATGCGTGTGATAACCCCACAAGCGATCAGGCCGTAAGTTGCTTTGTCATTCCTGCAAACAACGGTAAGCTTGTGACGATTTGTTTGTAAGCCTATAGTCTCTAACTCTACGTCAACCAACAGATGGAGCGCCATCATGAGTGAACTTACTTTTTATACCAACCCTATGTCTCGCGGGCAGATTGTTCGCTGGGCGTTGCAGGAGGTCGGTGCGCAATATGAACAGGTTCTGATCAACTATGGCGAAGAGATGAAGTCCGCTGAATACCGGGCGATTAACCCCATGGGGAAAGTGCCGGCGATTCAACACGGTGATAATGTGATTACCGAGTGTGCCGCGATTTGCGCCTATCTGGCCGATGCGTTTCCCGACGCCAAGTTCGCACCGGATACCGCTGATCGTGCTGATTACTACCGGTGGTTATTCT
>JAUHZM010000175.1 GCA_030426005.1 Gammaproteobacteria bacterium | reverse complement strand
GGAAACGCGAGAACTGCTGCAAAGGTTGGGCTTGCAGTTCGAAGTTCAGTGTTTAGATTTTGAAAAAAATTCCGCGCCGAGTACCACCGCCAGCTCAGTTCAGGTGCGCGGTAAAGTGCATACCGGTTCGGTACAAAAGTGGCGACGTTTTGAAACACAACTCCAACCACTTGCGGACTACCTCCGAGAAAATGGCATTGACCTGGATTTGTGATGTCGCAAATTGAAGAGTTAATTCAGCAAGCTAGGTTGGCACTAGGCCGGCAAAATTGGCCAGTAGTTGCGGGTTGTGTCGAGCAGCTAATGGTATTAGCACCGCAGAATCCAGATGCCTGGTTTTTACGTGCAATGGTTCACCGTGCAGCGAAGCGTGACAAGCTCGCATTGCAGGATTTCGAACGTTGTTTGATTTTGGATTCGGCGCGCTACGATGCCGCAATTGAGTTGGCTTTTATTTACTGGCAACAGCTACAGCATACCCAAGCGGCAAAGCTGCTTAAAAAATATCAAAGCGCATGCCAGCATAGTCCCATGTACTGTCATAAAGCCGGAGAAGTCTACCGTCGTCTAGGCTTGCACGACTTAGCGTATCCGTTGTTCAAACGTGCGTTAGATTTGCAGCCAGAGATTGACCGATTCAAAGCGAGTTTTGCTGCTGCTGCGACGCTGATAGGTGACATTGACGGTGCAGAGCAGTGTTTACGTGCTTTACTAGAGAAATACCCGGCGCATCAACGTCACCACAATGAGCTAGCAAAATTAAAGCGCGCAAAGGATCGCGCGCATCTTGATCAGATGGTCGGCTTATTGGAGTCCAGCCGTAAAAGTGATGATCAATGTATTTTTTTGTTGTACGCCATTGCCAAGGAGTTGGAGGATCTGACGCAGTGGGATGACGCGTTTGAGTATTATTCCCGTGCTGGAAAAGCGGCCGCCAGCCTAGCAAAACGCAGTGGTTATCGTGTTGAAACCGATATCGAACTGATGCAGTCTGTGATCGACTACTGTAGTGAATCCTGGCTTCAGTTGCCTGATCCAGTGTCGAGTGGTGTTGAGGATATCGAATCTTTAGCTAGGCCCATCTTTGTGGTTGGGTTGCCGCGTACCGGAACTACCTTGGTTGAGCGAATTCTCAGTAGTCATAGCCAGATCGAGAGCGTGGATGAGAGCTTTTTCTTACCCATTGCAATCAAGCAATTGGTCGCTGACCCGTCAACGGCTGTAACAGCACCATTAACGCCACATGATATTGAGCGCGCATGCTTGCTCGATTTTACGCAGCTGGCTGAGCGATACATCGATTTGGTTCGGTACCGACTAACAGATCGGCCATATTTTGTTGAAAAATACCCATTTAATTTTTTGTATTTGGGGTTTATTGCCAAGGCCTTTCCGCAGGCTCGGATTGTGTATTTGCATCGCGATCCGATGGATGCGTGTTTCGCAATGTATAAGCAGTCGTACTTTCAGTTCGCTTACGAACTAGACGACTTGGCGAAATACTATGTGGCCTACAATCAGCTTCAGCTGCACTGGCAGTCGGTCTTGGGTGACCGATTGGTAAACGTGCAATACGAAACTTTAGTGCAAGATCCTGAGTCACAAATCCCGAAATTGCTGACCGCAATGTCGCTGGATGTCGAACCAGCGTGTTTGAATTTTCATGCCAATCAAACTGCCAGTGCGACTGCTAGCAGTGTGCAGATTCGTGAAAAAATGCATACGCGATCGGTTGGAAAATGGCGACATTGGAGAGACCAATTGGCACCGCTCGAAGACGCGTTACTAAACGCAGGGGTGTTGAGCGAATCAGAACGCTAAATCCGGTCGTTGTATGGCTGGGTCTGAACGCAACCAGCCGGTGATAGAATAGCGGGGTGCTTGTGCAAAGGGTGCCACGGGGCTAACACTGTGCAGGGCAGGAACTTTAAAGATAGTCATGGTGTTAAAGCCAGGGTACCAGGTTACTGCATCTTGAGAGTCGACCTCGGCAAAAAAATTAGTGCCACCGCCCCAGTTGCTAGACCAATCACGACTGAAGCCAAACACCACCGCATACAGTCGCTGGCCGTTATTATGGGCCTCACGCCTATCTCCGAAGTCATCATGCATGTTAAGAAAATGCCCCGGATCGTAACGAGTGGCGACCGGGTTAAATTTCACGATTGAATTGTCGCCGGTTAGTCGCCGAGCAAATTTCAAAAACTCGGTGCCATTCAAAAACGTGGCGATTTGGTAAAGCGTCGCCCCGGGATCGAGTTGGTTCTGTAGAATGGCGTTGATGATGGGGAAGAATTTGTATGCATACTGGTATTGCGTGGCGGCACGTTGGTGCACACCTTGCAGGATCTCAGCAAGTGATTCCGCAGATAGCGTTTCGAGTTCGGCTGGACTTAGCTCTTTGGCCGCCGAGTTTACATCGCTGTAGGCCAGATGCCAGGGCGTTTCCTGCGATAGTGCAGTAAGAATTACAGACGCTGACTCTGGACTAAAGATGTTGTCGACACGCGTTCTGCCATGTTGGGCAAGACTTTGAATATGCGTTTCTGCTGGTGAATCTGAGTGCAGTGAAATAGGTGTCATCGTCTCGGCGGGGTAACAAAGTTTAAGTAATTCCAATTCTGCCATGTTCGCCGCAATGCTCCTAGGGTAAATAGGGCTGGTACGAAAGAGGTCTATTTGGCGCAGGGTTTTACCGCGCGGGACGTATCATCGATACACAAGCAAATAATTGAGGAATTATTCCATGAAAAAATCAAACTTAGTCAGTCTGTTAGCAGGTCTTTCGATTGCCTTAACAGGGCCAGTATTCGCACAGGAAGCACCAGATGCAGACTTCCCTGACGGTCCTCCTCCGCCACCACCACATCACGGTATGAAGCACCACAAAATGAAGCGTGACCGTATGCACGAGTACATGATGAAAAAAATCGATACCAACGAAGACGGTCAAATCGATTTGAGTGAGTACTTGGCTAACGCCGAACAGCGCTTCAAAAATATGGATCTGAACGGCGATGGCTATGTAACGCGAGAAGAGCAGAAAGAAGCCGGTAAAATCATGCGTGAAAAGCACCGCGAAATGCGTGAAAAGATGCGCGCTGAGCGAAAAGCGGCGCGTCAGGCAGCCGAGAGCGACAGCGAATAATCGGTCAGCTTGAATGTCGGCGTACGCCAAATTCGATGACCAGCGCTTGTTTGAGCTGATTCAGGCGGGTAACCATGATGCCTTTGCGCAATTGGTTACCCGCTACACAGATCAGTTTTTTGCCTTGGCGTATCGAACCTTGGGGAGTGTTGAAGACGCGCGTGACGTGGTGCAGCAGGCCTTTGTGAACCTGTGGACGCGGCCGCACATGTGGCGACCAGATAAAGCCAAGTTCACCACCTGGTTTTATCGGGTGATTTTGAACGCATGCCACGATCAACTTCGCCGCTCGAGGAAGACCACCATGGTTGAACCGGCTGAATTTGATCAAGCTATGGGCGATGCGTTCGTGGAGTCGCAGTCAGCAATTCAAGACGTTGCCGAGCTTGTTGCAGAGCGTCAGCATCTGGACTGGCAGCAACACGCATTAAGACGGTGGATCGCCGAGCTGCCCAGTGCACAACGGGATGCGCTGACCTTGGTGGGGCAATCCGAACTGCCACAGCGCGAAGCCGCTGAAATTCTTGGGGTTAGTGTGAAAGCGCTAGAATCCTTACTGATCCGTGCCAAGCGAAATCTTGCGCAGCAGCTGGCCGCGGAACAATCGAGACAACGTCGAGATAATCCATTGCTGCGTAAAACCTTAAGTTAAATCGGGGTGTGTATGAGCGAGTCAAACGCTAGCATTGAAATGTTAATTAAGCAGAGCGGTCAGGATGTGCCTGATACTGCTGAGTTGCAATCGCAAATACTCGAACAAACGCGCCATCGGCCGCAGAGTGTACCTCGCCAACATCTCAACTCCTCAAACGAAGTAGTTGGTGTACGAATTCGGCGCTGGTGGAGCCCGTTGTTGGCAACGGCCGCGGTCGCTGTATTGGCGGTTGGTGTGATGGGGGATCAGCGGGGTTGGTATCGTGATGCTTCATCGGCGCACATCACTTCGGTAAATGAAGTGGGTGAGGTGTATCAGCTTGAATTGCAGGAGCTGCTTATTCTAGAGGACGACCGTCTGTTCGCTCAACTGTGAGCTGATTCCTAAGGTTTAGGGCTAAAAACCAATCGGCTTGGATTGTTTTCAAGTCGGTAATTGTACTTTTGGGCCAGTACATTCAACAGGTCGGTCCCCAGTAGCCCGTCAAAACGTTCAAGCTCAATTTCAGCTACCGGCACGCGATTTAGTTTGAATTGCCCGAGCATAATTTGATTCAGTGAATAGATTGCTGATTGGCGCTGACCGTTGGCGGTGGCCAGCCAAATTTGTTCGCCAGTTGGGTTTAGATTCAAACTGCGGATGGTGGATTGGCTGAGCGCGGTGATGGACGCGCCCGTATCCAGTAGCAAGGTGGCCGGCCGCTGATTGAGGGTCACTTCTACCACCATGCTCGACCCTTGCATTTCTAACGGGATCACCACGTCATTGCGGGCAGCTTTATCTGCTGATTGCCGATCAATAGTTTCGAGTGCGTGTTCAGCAATGTCACCGAATTCGGGGTCGTAACGTAACTCTTCGTACAACTGACGCGCATGTTCATGATCCCCGTGGTGCATGCTGGCATGGGCCAATTCCAAGCGAAACCTAGGAAAGCCAGGATGCAAATCAACCAATTGCTGATACAGCAATCGGATCCCTGCTAGATCCGCGTTGCGTTCCAATTCATTACGGAGGTGAGCACTGGTGCGCACTAAGGCTGAGAGTGCTTGCTCCTGCTTTTCAGGGCGGACTTCGTGTTGACTAAGTTGCAAGTAGGCCGCATGTGCTTCGTGCCAGTATTGCCCGCGTTCGGCATGCTGGGCATAGGCCAGCCAGCTGGTGCTGTCATCGAATAATTCGGCGGCTAACGCCAATTGGTCTATGGCATTAGCCTGCGTGGTGCTGGTGCTCAGCAATGCTTGCTTGATTGCATCGAGCTCGCTACGGGTAAGTGCGGAGTAATGTTGGAGGACATAGTGCTTGATTTGCGTTAAATCGTCTTGCGCGATCCAGGTATTAATCCGGCTCAAGTGATCAGCCAGCACACGGTTTGTGGTGTCGGTCTGAGAATCAGTGCTGGACGGCTCAGTTGCTTCTAGTTCCTTGGTGATTCCTGAATTTGAGGGTGTGTCTTGAGCTTGAATTTGCACCTCTGCATCAGATTGCGGAGTGCGCTGCTCGCAAGCGCTGAGTAAGCTCAAGCAGAATAGTGAATAGGTGATTGTCAGCGCGCGCTTCATCCGGCGACGATAACACAAACAAATAATGATCATGCTGATTGTTGGCTGGCCAGCGTGTGAGTGGGTTGCTACTATCTGCAGCATTATAATTCCGGTCCCCTGTAAAAATTGGAGTATCTCATGTTGAACGAAGTCTTTATCGTCAGTGCTGTGCGCACAGCAATTGGTAGTTTTGGTGGCAGTCTGAAAGGTGTTTCACCGGCAGATTTGGGTGCGCATGTCAGTCGTGAAGCCGTTAAACGTGCGGGTGTCGATATCAATTCGATCGGCTCCAATGTGGTGGGGCATGTGATGCGTACAGACGTGAAAGACGCCTACATGGCGCGCCGCGTCGCAATGCAGGCTGAGCTGCCGATTCACACACAGTCCCTAACGCTGAATCGTCTATGTGGCTCTGGCCTAGAAGCCGTGACCTTTGCAACTCAACAATTGCAGTTGGGTGAGGTTGGCGTTGCCGTTGCCGGTGGTACAGAGTCGATGAGTTCCGCAGCACACCTGTTGACGACCAACCGGTGGGGGCAACCAATGGGCGAGAGCAAACTGCAGGATGAATTGACTGGTGGCTTAACGGATCCGTTTGGCGTTGGGCACATGGGTGTGACAGCGGAGAATTTGGCAGAAAAATACGTCATTTCGCGCGAAGAACAAGATGCGTTTGCGCTTTTGTCTCAACAACGAGCGACAGCGGCCATCGAGGCGGGCCACTTTAAATCACAAATAACACCGTATGAAATCGCAACCCGCAAGGGTTCGATCGTATTCGACACCGACGAGCATCCGCGTGCCGATACCTCCGCTGAAGGATTGAGTAAACTGCGAGCGGTATTTAAAGAGGGTGGTACGGTCACCGCCGGTAATGCTTCTGGCATCAATGATGGTGCTGCACTGGTGGTGCTTGCGACACAAGAGCAAGTAGCGCAACAGAAGCTCCAGCCGATGGCACGCGTAGTGTCTTACGGTCGCTGCGGTGTGCCGAATGAGATCATGGGGATCGGCCCAGTCGGCGCCACTAAAATGGCTTTGTCACGTGCCGGCTTGTCGATTGCAGATCTGGATGTGATTGAATCTAATGAGGCCTTTGCTGCGCAAGCGTTGTCGGTAGCCAAAGAACTTGAGTTTCCAGCGGATAAAACCAACCCGAACGGGGGAGCGATCGCGCTTGGACACCCAGTTGGTGC
>JAUHZM010000174.1 GCA_030426005.1 Gammaproteobacteria bacterium | reverse complement strand
CCCAGGCCTCGGCGTGGTCGGCATCACGGGATTGGCTGCGATGTTTCTGAGTGAGCATTACGCCACGCCAGTCATGCTACTCGCATTGTTACTCGGCATTGCGGTTTCGTTTTTATACGAAGAGACTAAATGCCAGTGTGGCATCGACTTTGCGGCCAGCCATATACTCAAAGCCGGCGTGGCACTGATCGGCTTACGCGTTGCCTTATCCGACTTAGTCGCTTTGGGCTGGCAAGCTTGCTTACTGCTTGCGCTTGCTGTGTGCTCAACTATATTGCTCGGTTTAACTATCAGCCGATTGGCCGGCATGTCACGATATTTTGGTGCACTGAGTGGCGGCGCAGTCGGAATTTGTGGCGCATCCGCCGCGTTGGCAATTTCTTCTGTTCTGCCTAACTACCCCGAGCGCGAACGCGATACATTATTAACTGTGATCGGCGTGACCTTGATGTCGACTCTGGCAATGATTCTATACCCCATCATCGCAGCCAAACTGAGCCTATCGACATCGGACACTAGCCTATTTCTCGGCGGCACTATCCACGACGTAGCCCAAGTTGTCGGCGCCGGATATTCGGTATCGGCTGAAACAGGCGATCTTTCTACACTCACGAAATTGGTCAGAGTGAGCTATTTGGTGCCCGTTGTAATTATTTTTGTGACGCTGCTGAAGGTTCGCAAACAGAGTGCCAAAACTCAAAAAGTGCCGCTTCTTCCTTGGTTCCTGGTCGCTTTTGTTATGCTTATGGTACTTAATAGTGCGCTGACTTTGCCACAGCCTGTGGTCAACGGCGCCAGTGACGTATCACGTTTAGCGTTAGTGATGGCGATTGCAGCAATTGGCATGAAGAGTAATCTTCGTCAACTCTTACATGTCGGGCTTAAGCCGATTCTCGTGCTTGTCACCGAAACGGCCTGGATAGCCGCCATGATTTTAGTCTACATCATGCTCATGTGACGCTCTAGTCCTCGCTTTCCCGCGTAAACGCTGCCAAAAAGAACGCATCCGTATTGCTTAAAGCTGGCAAAGTCTGGAATGTGTTGTTTCCGACCTTGACGCACTCTGCAGAAAACCCAAGTGCATCTGGGGCGGGTAGCGTCAGCGCCGAGAAATTTGGGTTCTCAGCAGCAAACCACTCAGCCTGCTCCTGATTTTCCGCGTTCAGTAAAGAACAGGTTGCGTAGTACAGTCTTCCACCTGGCTTCACCAAGCGTTGTGCACTGCTTAAAATTGAGCGCTGCAATGCGACCAGTTCGTCCACATCATTGGCGCTCAAATTCCAGCGACTGTCTGGGCTACGCCGCCATGTCCCAGTGCCTGAGCATGGTGCATCAATAAGCACCACATCAGCTCGAGCGGCATGCTGCTTTACCCATTTATCCTGTTCCGAGCTCAGCACGTGTGTTCGAATATTATGCACGCCCGCACGGTTCTTACGCTTAGCCAATTGACCGAGTCTTTTTGAATGCACGTCACAAGCGTACAGCGCGCCTTTGTTGTTCATCATCGCGGCCATCGCCAAAGACTTACCACCAGCACCAGCACAGAAGTCGATCACGGTTTGACCCGCCTCAACCTGTGTCAACCAGGCCAGCAACTGCGAGCCTTCGTCTTGCACTTCGAACCAACCGTCGCGGAACGACTGCAAATTAAACAAGGCAACGCGACCATCAAAGCGTAATCCCCAAGGTGACAATGACGTCGATGTTGCTGACAAACCCTGTTGTGCGAGAGTGGCTTTTAACTCATCACGTGTCGTCTTAAGGGTATTAACGCGAATATCCGTGCTAGCGCGCTCACCCATAGCCAGCATCTCTTGCTCTAGCCGATCACCAAGCGATGCGACTAATTCCATTTCCAACCATTCAGGATAGTTCAGGCGTACGTGTTGCGGCGCTGATTCGAGGTCTGCTGGATCAATCTTCGCAAACTTTGTGAGTAACGCGGCCTCAAACGGTGCCGGACTGTATCGCTCACCGTTAAACAAATCAGCAAGCGCCAGACCTTGCATTTGCGCCATCACCGCCATCAAACCTCGATTATCGACAGGCAGCTCGACGGTCGACAATAAATGCGCCAGTGTATTTCGTTGGCGCAACACCGAGTAAAAGTACTCAGAAATTGCGGCTTTATCTTTCGAACCAATATAACGACGCTGTTTAAAATACCCTGCCATCAACCGATCAGCGGGATACTTGGTCTCGTCGCGCTCGTCGAGAAGCTCAATGGTGGCCTGGATTTGTGCTGCGGATTTCATGATATTCAGAGGGCTTGCGGCGCTCACTATGAGACAGATTGCATTCGAGCGCGACTATATCACGGCTATGCAATTGGAGCGCATGTTTACCACGGCAAAGGCTGGCCATCCCAATTAAAAAAGCCGCCACTGTCTTGTTCAGTTAAACGCTCGGTAAGTGCGAACATGCGTTGCGCTGATTCAATCGGTGTGTAGTACTTATCCTGTTTGATATTCCTCGCATACGGAGCAGTGAGGTCACCGCGTGTGGTACCTGGGTGTGCAGCAATCACACAGGCTTTGGGCTTAAGGCGCCGCAGCTCAACCGACGCAGTGCGGACCATCTGATTAAGCGCTGCCTTAGCACTGCGATAACCGTACCAACCTCCCAGCTTATTATCTGCGATGCTGCCGACCATCGCGCTTAATAGTACAAAATGACTCGGTGTGTCTTTTGGCAACAAAGGGCTAAACCATCGAAGCATCATGGTCGGTAAAATAGTGTTGATATAGAAATATTCTGCCAACACGTCTGGGTCAAGGTCAGCCATCTTCTTTTCTGGTTGAATCCGCTCATTATGCAACGCGCCAATACAACAAAAAATTCGCTCAAACTCACCAATCTCGGCAAGGCGAGCTGCGTGGTGCTGGAGCTGCGCACTGGAATAGTCGCAGTTGTCACGCGACAGTCGATGTAATTCCGTGTGTGGCGCCAACACATCGCTTAAAGCACTTCCGATCGTCCCATTTGCGCCAATGACCAGACTGCGTGATTGCATAGCTTTCTCCAAAGTTAATCTTGCCGCAGCATTCCACAACGATGGTGAACCAGACGTGAGTTTTATAACGTAAAAATACCCAGCCTCTACTTTAAAATTTCCTCAGCGACCTCATGCGAATAGAGACTAAACCATTGTTTTTAATAAACTATAAAATTTTCAAAAAATTACTTGAAATCAAAATAGGCATCCCTAATTAATTACTGTCGGCGGCTGAATAAGCGTCGACCAAGCAGCTCAGCACGAGTGCTCTCAACGAGGCTTTTGCTGAAAAACTTTAACCATTTGTGGCTCACAAAGAGCATGAATAGGAGATTTATTATGAACCGTATTGACCTAACACCTTTATACCGTAGCAGCGTTGGATTTGACCGTTTTGGATCGTTGTTAGATGCCGCTTTCCAAACCGAAAAATCATCTGCGGGTTACCCGCCTTACAACATCGAAGTTGTCGAGGAAAATAACTACGCAATCACCATCGCTGTTGCTGGCTTTAAGCAAGACGAGCTCGACATTCAAGTCGAAAACGGTGTCCTGACCGTGCGTGGCAAAAAGGAGTCGGAAGAAAACAAGACGACATTCCTGCACCAAGGCATCGCTTCACGCTCGTTTGAGCGCAAGTTTAATCTCGCCGACCACGTCGAAGTTGTCGACGCCAGCTTGGCGGATGGCTTGTTACGAGTCCATCTGGTAAAAGAGATTCCAGAGGCCATGAAGCCAAAGTCCATTGCGATTAACTCTGCGGCGCCGCGTGCTATTGAGCATGAAAAGAAAGACAAGGCAGCCTAACGCAGTGTAGACCGACTACCGCGGCCGGACCGCGCAAAGTCGAAAGCCAGTTGCCCCCGCGGCAGCTGGCTTTTTTTATACGCTTAGCAAACGCGTGAATTGCCTTTTACTGTCTGCGCAATTGACTTTAAATGCCCCCGCCCTATAATCGGCCGCAGAACACAGGTCCGCCTTGACGTTTGGCGGTTAAACTGGGAAGTTGGTGAGAGTCCAACGCTGCCCCCGCAACGGTATTCAATCTTGGCATTGTTCAATGCACTGATTGTCAGTCCGGAACCGGCCTGAAGTGTGCAACACCCAATCAGGGTTTACCGCACAGGTTCTAGACCGTTGATGGAGCGGAGGGCTACCATCCAAGGGCAAGTTACGTGGTGTTTTCCGAGTATTGTTCCCCCTACTAAAACTCGATCAACGTAACCCTCCTTGATTCCTCGCTTTATCACCTTACGCAAATTTTAGATATAAGGTGTTAAAACCCAATGACTATTCCCGTCAAATCCACACTCGCCGCAGCCTGTCTACTCGCGGCAACCAGTGTTCATGCCAGTTCAGACGACGCCCTTTCACCGCGCGATCAGATCGTTGTCACAGCCAAAGGCGGCCAAACCTGGAACGAAGCACTACACACAGCGCACATTTTCACGCTAGAAGATATTGAAGCGGCACAAGTTGCTGATATTCCCGAACTACTCGCTGCCATCAGTGGCGTCAACGTCATCGAATCAGGTGGCCGCGGATCCGTCACCAGTGTCTTCGTGCGCGGCGTTTCTAGCTCACAAACAATTGTTTTGATCGATGGCGTTCGCGTGGGCAGTGCCACACTCGGTGAAGCTGCGCTGAATAGTTACCCGATCGAGGCGATTGAGCGCATCGAAGTACTGAAAGGTCCATTCTCGGGCATTTATGGCGCTGACGCGGTCGGCGGTGTGATTCAAATCTTTACCAAGAAAGGTGGCGATGGTCTGGGATCGGTCAGCGCCGCCTACGGCAGCCACTCTTTACAAGAATACGATGTGAGTTTTAACGGTGGTGGCCAAGGATATAGCTTCCACATTGCTGCACATAGCGAAGAAACCGACGGTATTGATCGCACCTCAATTCTCACGGGTGGCAATGACGACATCGACGGATTTGAAGAACAGGCGGTTAGCTTGGGTGGTCAACTCGCTCTCGGCGAAAACACAGTTGCCAAATTGTCTGTGCTTGGAACTGACAATGAGGTCGACTTCGATAACACATTTGGCGACGACTTGGGACAGTACACAGTGAGTAATACGTTGAGCACAGCGCTGGCATTGGAAACTTCGCTTACGCCTGCGCTGCACTGGTCGACTACTCTAGGTCTCAACGAAGACGAGGCCGAGACGTTCAGCGGCTTTCCATCGGTGTTTGAGACCAGCCGCGAAAGCCTTGGCACCGAATTATCCTGGAACCAACATGCCGACCTGGTCGTCACCATCGGTGCGGATTACTACCAGGAAGAAATTGACTCCACCAATGACTATGAACTGACGGAACGTGACAATGCGGGCGTTTATGGTCAACTCAAGTACAGTGGTGACCGTGTCGGTCTGGTGACCAGCTTACGCTATGATGACAACTCCGCGTACGGTACGAATACTAATGGCAGTGTCGCGGCAAGCTACCAGTTCACGGACCAAGTCCGCGTGGTCGCGAGTTACGGCACAGCGTTCGTCGCACCATCCTTCAACTACCTGTACTACCCCTTCTTCGGCAACCCAGACATCCTTCCAGAAGAATCCAAGAGCACGGAGCTTAGCTTGGTTGGGGAGCACAGTGGGCTGAACTGGCGCGTTTCTGCGTATCAGACCGAGGTTGAGAACTTATTCAGTTTTAATCCAAATACATTCTTAGCCGCCAATATTGGTGAGGCGGAGTTTGAAGGCTTGGAGGCCGAACTTGGCACAGTAGTCGCCGATTGGCGCCTTCAGCTGAATTTAGACCTGCTGTCAGCTACCAATAAAGACACTGGCGTTGAATTAGATGGTCGAGCCGAACAAAACCTTGCCGCCACGGCGAGTCGTGCGTTCGATAAATTGACCGTTCGTTTCGACCTGCGTGCGCAGCGAGGCTTGTATGATCAAAGCGGTACGGAACTACCAAGCTATGGCCTGTTCGATCTCGGTGCGACCTACCAATTTAATGATCAACTGCGCCTCTCGGCGAAGATTGAGAATGCGTTAGACAAAGACTACACGCTGAATCTCATCAACAGCGTGGACCGCTACAACACTGAAGGCCGAACAGCACGTATTAGCTTACGATACAGTTTCTAACTCAGTTAAATCAAACGGTTGGACTGCGTGATCATGTCGCACAGTCCAACCGAATCGACACAGCACGCAACGATGAATAGCGAAAACGAAATGGACGAGCAACAACTGCATCGCGAAAAGATGCAAAAGCAAAAAGCCAAGGTTGATGCGGCCATCGCTGCTGCCAACCAGGAACGTGGCGTTGCGGTTTTATTGACCGGCAACGGCAAAGGCAAATCCAGCTCGGCATTTGGGATGGTATTTCGAGCACTGGGTTACGGTCAGAAAGTCGGCATCGTGCAATTTATTAAAGGCGCACAACAGTCTGGCGAAGTGAATTTTATTACCGCGCATTGCCCTCAGGTCGACTTGGTACAAATGGGCACAGGATTCACGTGGAATACGCAAGACAAATCAGCCGACATCGCAGCCGCAGAACGAACCTGGCAGGACGCAGCTCGAATGTT
>JAUHZM010000173.1 GCA_030426005.1 Gammaproteobacteria bacterium | reverse complement strand
GGTCGAGATTATTGATGGCTGGCACGGCGCTGAGAAGATCAAACTCATCCAACAATTGCTGCGACGGTTTAGCGATTAAGCCTGTGTCAGAGCTATAGACGCTGCCATGTACTTTTTGGCCGTCGAGCAAGTAATCAATTTCTAATCGAGAAACCGCTTTATCGTCGCGCGCGAGAACATCAACTCGCACGGTGTCCTGGTTGAAACAGATCGTATTTTCAGGAACGACGCTAACCACTTCCGGTGGTTGATCGCTATAGACACCAACAATGATCGTTGCAGTTGAACGGTTTCCGGCCTCATCATCGACCGAAAAGTTGATTGGGTATCGGTTAAACTGGGTGCCCGTTGCGGAGTCGAATGATGGTGATTTGACTAACGCCAAAGCACTGTAGGCGCGCAAAGTGCCCGGTATTTTATTGACTGGAACTTGCTCACCTTCGATCACATCATTCGGGTCGCCGGTAAGCAGAAAGCCTCCTTGACTGCCAAGAGAACGAACACCCGTAATGCGTGCAAACTCAGCACCGACGTTGTCAAACCCTGACACTTTCAATACAAATTCGCTTTGCTCCAGTACGCCCGCGACATCATCGCCTGCATCAGTCGCAGAAATCACCGGTGAGCTGATATTGACCACCGGCGGTTCACGATCTTGCCCGAGTGTCACTTTTACCGTATTACTCTGGGCTTGCTGCCCACCTGAATCATAGGCAATCGCTGAGACACTCAACACCTGTTCAACGGTGACGTTTTCTTCCGTTTCGTAGATCACGGCATAGGGTGCCACCGAATCTGAACCAACATTCTGTCCGTTAACCAAAAACTCGACATAATCGATGGCCAAATCATCAGCAGCAGTCGCACGCAACTGAATCGGCAGTCCAGATACAAACGCGGCACCTTCGGTTGGATTGGTAATCGCCACGCTCGGAGGTTGATCTGCCTTCACCGGCACTCTCACTACCTCAGAGGTGTTCACTTCCTGATGGAAGTCTGTAATTCGCGCCTGGAGACGCAACGTACTGCCAATATCTTCGTCTGTTAATGGTCGCTGAAAACGCACCGTTCGAGTCTGAGACAATAAGCCAGTTTCGATCAATTCTGGATTACTGACATCTTGCGAGGCGTACACTGCGCCATCAATTAATAACTCGACCTTACTCCCGAGGTGCAACGCATCGTCGGTAACTTCTACCGCCACATTCAGTTCGCCACCAGCTGCGGCACTACTGTTATTGGATGGCGCCAGAATTTTAATACGCGGCGGTCCGTTTTCGATGATGCGAAGTAATCGACTTGGAGCGCTTTGCGACCCGCCACGTACCGACACCTGTGCACCAACTGCCAACGAGGTTTCGGTGGTCGCAATATTGGGAGTATTAGTGCGCAGTTGCCACAGTTCAAACATTTCCTGTTGCGGCTGACCATTGGCGTCTAAAAATTCTCGTATCTCAATCAGTGGATACGTCGACGTGCCTACTTTGGTGCCGTCAAAAAAGAAATCCACACTGGTGATGCCGCTGCGTTGCTCAGGCTCCGGCATCAAACCAAGAGAAGATTCGACCTGTAATACCGTAGGCGAAGACTCGACTACGCGCTGCCCATCCAGCGGACGCGAGAACTCGTAGTCAGGAAACGTCACCACATTTGGTTTACTGACCACCACTGAGTGATCTGAGGACACCGTGTTCTGACCTGCTGAATCAACTGCCTCAGCCGAAAAAACCAAGGTCCGCCCTTGTAACTGTTCCGAGATCGGTAGATCGATCTGGTACGGGGCTGAATCAATCGTGCCAACGACTGCACCATCCATGCGAAACACCACGCGCTGAATAGCAACATCATCTTCCACTGCGGTCTTTACTCGAAGCTCATTACCCGAAACTATCGAGCTAGGAGCATCGATTGCCACACTCGGCGGTGCATCACTGGCGGCAATGTTTAAACTAGCGGCCAACTCCGGCACATTCGGCACATAGGCTTGTATAGTTGCTGGAGCGGCGCCATCAATCGCGACGCTGGCTTTAAGTTGATAGTCGTTATTAGCACTTAAATAGGCGCTGTCTGCTGATGCCACCTGAATAACGGGTTTCCACACGCCGGACAGCGATGACTTTGAGCCATCATCGAAAACCACCTGAAGGTCCGGCAACGAAATATACGAGTTCAGGCGCTCAAGTGTAAAAACGTCACCGCCACTAAAACCGTCAAACTCAAGACCGGCTAATTCCCGTGTAAAGTCCGCGACCACGCGAACTTGCGCACTGGGTAAACCGGGGTATGTCACGGTAATAACCACGTTTTCCGATCCGGTTTCTTCCAATGCATACACGGTGCCAGCCGCGGTTACCGTGATCAGGTTCGGATGCGATGATTGATAGCTAACGCCATTGCCGGCACCTGGTAATGCGACCAAACCACGAAATTGAAAATCGACCGATGGGATAATGACTGGTCGTTGCAGACGATCACCGATATTGATTTCCTGGGTCTGCAACACCAGAGCACGCGCCTCCTCCTGGATTGAATCTCCGGTGAAGGCGACCTTAGAGATTGCACGCTGATTGCCTGACGCGTCCACAACCGACACATCAACGAGCACCACGACATCAAACGCTATTTCTTCGTTGCTCAGTTGTCCGGTGATCGGCAGACTTAATGTGTACTGGTTCTGACCTTCGGTGTCGGGGTAAACACGAGCCGAGACATCCGTGCTGGTAAATGCTCGCTGCTTGGCCTCAAAGATAACGCCACCGGTGGTGGATAGGTCCGAGGCGCGTAAACCGACCACGTCAAAACTGAGATGTGTAATATCAGTGTCGTCATCTGCTGAGACAGTAACCGCTAAACGTTGCGAACCCGGTTCACCGACAATGGCGGCTTGATCAAATTCGATTGAAGGCAGTTTATTGTCAGGCTGGAACTGTTCGGTTAAGGATTCCTGTTCATCGTTGCGTCTGCGCACCTGCACTGAGGGCGCCTCGCCTACACTCATCCCGTTTGGAAAATAGGCCAAACACGCGTCGCCCTGCTCCGGCAAGGCAACCAACTCTTCCAAATCAACCGACTGGGCCGCCCCATCCACACCAACCTGCACCGAGACCAGATCACTACAACGCCCAATCTGAGCGACGTAGTTAATTTGACCAGCCTGTGCAGACACAAGACTCGCAGGGTCAGCCACACGTAGATCCAACTGTGCAGATGCCACAGCTGAGAACGTGAAAGTCGCCAATAACAACAGCGCAGACCGTGAGTCAAAGTAGTGCTTAAGGGATACGAGCAGGTTCATAATCCCTTACAAATAAATAAACAATTTTGCCTTCCGGGGCGTGTAACCCTGAGTCGATATTTAGTTAGAGACCGCTTGGTGAGTCAAGCGCGCTCCGTTTCCAACCAAAGGGCTAAGATATTCTAAACTTTTGTTAATGTCAAAGGCAGGCTAATTTACTTTAGATATCAACCCTATATTATTGTTTTTATTGGTTATTATTTTTTCTATTTCAGATTTATTTTGAACAAATCTAAGAAAACTGGTGGTGAGTGTTTAGCAACAAACCATGCAATGACACGCTGGCTCACTTTGGACATTTAACCTAAGATGAGGGGGCCATCTGGCTGGTTGAGTGTTTGACTTATATTGCTCTAAGCTGAGATCACCCATCGTTTCAAAACGTGATCTTCAAGCACCTACCCATGCGACAATTTACTAAAATCTTCGGTTTGAGGCCTCGGTGTGCCACAACGCTGAGGAGAATCAAATTCGTTGGATTCAGCATCTTTCTAAGCTGCTTCCTTACTTTGGCCAACGCAGCATCCATTATTGTTAATGCGCAGCTTGGTGCTTCGGGTTGTGACCTCGCGGAAGCAATCGAGTCCGCTAATACCGATTCGAATATTGGCAGTTGCACTCGAACCGGAGGGTCCAGCCAAGACACAATACTGCTGTCACCAATAATTCAGGACTACAGCCTAGGCCCCTTTGTAATGAATTTCAGCACTGTTTATGGGGGAACTACCCTACCCGATATTACTTCGGACATCACCATTACCGGTACGCTCAGTCAGCTACAAGTCATCTCGCGCCCTTTCGGTGCAGATAATTATCGACATTTTCTCGTTCGCCACGGCGGCCATCTTACCCTCAAGAATCTGGCATTGAGGGGCGGCGAGCTTAGCCAGTTTAATGGTGGTGCAATCTATATCTTTTGCGGCGGCGAAGTCGTACTCGAAGACGTCGAGTTGTCCGGCAATAGAGCCACTGGCGGTGGTGCCATATTCCTAAACGGCAGTTGCGCTGATACGTCACCAAGGTTGACGGCGTATAGGAGCGCATTCCACAACAATACCGCTCGGGGGAACGCCAGTAACGGCGGTCTCGGTGGGGCTATATTGCAGGAAGTAAACAATAGCGTCGTTATTTTTGATTCGACCATTTCGAACAACCAATCGCTCGATTCGGGTGGCGGTTTGGCGATCGGCGGAACACCAAGCACGACACTGGCATTGATCAACACGACGGTGACAGAAAACACCGCCGCGACTCAAGGCGGCGGGATATGGGTCTTTACCAGCAACAGCACTGCCGCAAATAGTCTTACGATGAGGAATTCAATTATCAGCGGCAATTCGGCTGGCGAAGATGGTCATGAAGTATGGGTACGCAACACCGCGACGCTGCAAAGCGCATCGCTTTTTAATAATGTATTGGGTAGCAGTGCAGTCACCTACTCTCAAGCGACTAATCTCTCCGAGTTTTTGTCGGACAACATTCTCATGACCAGCAATACCGCTGACAGCAAACCATTAGAACAGATTATTGGGCCGCTGCAAGATAATGGCGGACCAACCTTAAGTCATGAACTCACGCCGAGCAGCCCTGCTCTCAATACGGGCGTTGATTTTGAGATCGGTGGTTCGTTTCCAATTTTCCTATCCTTCGCCGGTTGCCGAGGTACTACTGCGATTCTAGGAACAGAAACAGATTACCGGCCTGATCAGCGCGGAGAATCCCGACCAATTGGAGAGGCCTGCGACATCGGTGCAATTGAATCAAAATTCGGTGAGTCGGAAACCTGTTTTGTGGTGCCAGCAAGAGAAAATAAAACCGTCGTATTTTGCCTGTAACAGCGAGTGCTCCACAGCGACAAGCCACACCCGAATCCCTATAGTTTGCGTTAACCGTGATTATGATTAGATTCGAATTGGTAACACTTAATCACAATGCAGAGATGATATCTTAAAGTATGTCAGGCTAACTCATACTCAACCGTGACTGGCGGCAACGCAATACCCGGCACCAACGGTTCATCGATCATTTTTTCAAAACGTTGTTTGAAGATCTCAAGCTTCTCTTGCACCAACGCTTTGTCTGCCTCGTAGCCTGAATAGATCAGTTTTACGACTCTGGGTTTGTAGTACTTTCGTTCATCAATTCCACTTTTGAATACCACGCGATTGACTAACTCTCGCTCGGCAAATCTTAATGCTTTCCCCCAATCAGGATAATCGACTTCGCAAACGATCGGACCAGGGTTTTCTGGTGTAGGCTCAGTGATTTGAAGCTCTGGCCCCTGCTCTACTTCGAGCTCTGCATCTAAGTTGTCTAAATCAATCACTAAAAATGCGCCGCCGCCGAAGGGTTGGTAGACAAGATCAACGGGGACTAGCACGCGCTTACCGTACACGCGGGTACGACCAGCGCCAAACGCATAACCGGCTTCATTGCCATCAATAGTGCGCTGAAGCGTCATCGTCTTTGCATCGTATATTTGGATTCGGCGATCTAAATAGCTAAACAAAAAGACCGTATCACCAACGCTCAGCAAGGTATTTGAACCAGTCTCGACTTTGTCCGAGTCTCGAATCCCTGAGTCCCATTCTCGTTCGATTTCCCCATTTGCGGGGTTTAAAATAAACAGGTAGCGCTCCGAGGTGACCAAAACTCGGTCGCCCATCACCGACGCAATATCATCAACTTGATAGTCAAACACTCGTTCCCACAACAGCTCAGGCTTCTCGATATCCAGACCGACCAAGCGCCCTTTTTCTCGATAGTGATCTGGTACTTCGATGTCACCAATCTCATCCGTGTCATCAATAAACCCTTGTTCTATTTTCATTCGGTGGACATGGTAAGAGGAGGTGTTTAAAACGAGGACATTCGCAAAATTCTCTGATGAAAACTTTTTTCTACCGAAGTGGTAGTGCAAACCAGAAGGCGTAATATCTTTTCGCTGATAACTTAGCACCCATTGCGCTTCGAAATCTTTAGTTAGTCGAGTGGTTGTTTCGAAACCCAACTCAAGATATAAACCTAGCCTTGTGTCGATGTAATTAGGGAAGCTTACATTAGGACTGACTACCTCAAAAGAGTTAAATTCTTCACTAAAAATAATCACCTGGTGTTTGAAACTACCATTAGTTTCGGGAAAATCGTCTGGCTCCAATAGCAACAGTGACCCTTTTTCTGTTTGATACATTTTAGCGAATAAAAATAGTCTTTTTATTGCCTCTGGGTGGATAGAAAGGTCATCTGTTGGCGTGACACACCTCGCGAATGGTACGTTATTGTGCTTCGTCCAATTTGTATCATCAAAATAGAGCTCGTAGATCGATTCT
>JAUHZM010000172.1 GCA_030426005.1 Gammaproteobacteria bacterium | reverse complement strand
ATTTTTTTGTATGTACCAAAATGTTCGGTGCATACTGGCTTTTCGGTCGCCGACACTAGCCGCCGGATTGACTACAACCGTTAAAACTCATCATTGAGAGATCGACATGGCTGACCTATCGAAATACAGAAATATTGGTATCTTCGCGCACGTAGACGCGGGGAAGACAACCACCACCGAGCGTATCTTGAGCTTGACCGGCAAGATTCACAAGATCGGTGAAGTACATGATGGTGAGGCGACAACTGACTTCATGGAGCAAGAGCAAGAGCGTGGTATCACGATTCAGTCTGCTGCCACCAGCTGTGAGTGGGCCGGACACCGCTTCAACATTATTGATACACCAGGCCACGTTGACTTCACCGTGGAAGTTTACCGTTCACTGAAAGTACTGGACGGTGGTATCGGTGTATTCTGTGGATCTGGTGGTGTAGAGCCTCAGTCTGAGACTAACTGGCGCTATGCGAACGAGTCAGAAGTAGCACGTGTAATCTTCGTCAATAAGCTGGACCGCATGGGCGCAGACTTCTATCGCGTAGTCGATCAAATTGAAAGCGTATTGGCGGCCACTCCATTGGTAATGGTGTTGCCAATCGGTATCGAAGACGATTTCGTTGGTGTGGTTGATCTGTTAGAGCGTAAATCTTACGTTTGGGACAACTCAGGCGACCCAACTAAATATGAAGTTGGTGAAGTGCCTGCGGATATGGCTGACAAAGTCGAAGAGTATCGTGAGAAGTTGGTCGAAACTGCGGTTGAAGCTGATGACGATGTGATGGAAGCGTACCTTGAAGGTGAAGAACCAAGCATCGAGCAAATTAAAGCGTGTATCCGTAAAGGTACCAACAAACTGCAATTCTTCCCAACCTACTGCGGTTCTGCGTTCAAAAACAAAGGCGTGCAGCTGGTATTGAACGCGGTTGTTGATTACTTGCCAAGCCCAACTGAAGTTGAGCCGCAGCCAATCGTAGATGAAGAAGGTAACGAAACTGGCCGTTTCGCTACTGTTGATGCGAGCGAAACATTCAAAGCACTGGCATTCAAAATTATGGATGACCGCTTTGGCGCGCTAACCTTCGTACGTATTTATTCCGGTAAGCTGAACAAAGGCGACACCATTTTGAATGCCTTTACTGGCAAAACTGAGCGTGTTGGCCGCATGGTAGAAATGCATGCGAACGATCGTAAAGAGTTAAGCACTGCGCAAGCTGGCGACATCATCGCGATCGTGGGCATGAAAAATGTGCAAACTGGTCATACCTTGTGTGATCCAAAAGACCCAGTGACGCTTGAGCCAATGGTATTCCCAGATCCAGTTATCTCAATGGCTGTTTTCCCGAAAGATAAAGCAGCAACCGAGAAAATGGGTATTGCACTGGGTAAAATGGTAGCGGAAGACCCATCTTTCGTGGTGGAAACGGATCAAGAGTCCGGTGAGACCATCCTGAAGGGTATGGGCGAGCTGCACTTGGATATTAAAGTCGATATTTTGAAGCGTACGCACGGTGTTGAGTGTACGGTTGGTGCGCCTCAGGTTGCATACCGTGAGTCAATCACACAACGCGTTGAAGACAGCTACACGCACAAGAAGCAGTCCGGTGGTTCTGGTCAGTTCGGTAAGATCGATTACGTGGTTGAGCCAAATGAGCCAGGCGGCGGTTTCGAATTTGAATCTAAGGTGACTGGTGGTAACGTACCGCGCGAGTTCTGGCCTGCGGTTGAGAAAGGTTTTCAGTTGTCGATGGAGAAAGGCGTATTGGCTGGCTTCCCAACTGAAGACGTAAAAGTAACATTGATGGACGGTGCGTTCCACGCAGTGGATTCGTCTGCGGTGGCGTTTGAAATTGCTGCGAAAGGCGCATATCGTCAAACTCTGCCAAAAGCTGGTCCGCAAATCATTGAGCCAATCATGAAAGTTGACGTATTCTCACCTGAAGACAACGTTGGTGACGTGATCGGTGACTTGAACCGTCGTCGTGGCATGATCAAATCACAAGATTTGACTCCAACCGGTGTACGTATCAAAGCGGATGTGCCACTGGCAGAAATGTTCGGTTACATTGGTGATCTGCGTACCATGACTTCAGGTCGTGGCCAGTTCTCTATGGAGTTCGCGCACTACATGCCTTGCCCACGCAATGTTGCTGATGAAGTAATCGCGGCACAAAAAGAGCGTGATGCGGCGAAAGCCTAATGTGTTAAGTGCTAATTAGCACAACACGGATTAAAAAGAGCCTCACCAGATATTGGTGGGGCTTTTTTATGCCTTAGCCAAACGTTAATACTATGCCCGTGTTCAGGGCTGGTACGAGACCGGTGCTTCTGTTAGATTTTTTGCATTAACGCTAACCACTGAGACATGAGTCAGTTGTATGACAAAGCTTCGTTATTATTTTTTTATGAGCGTCCTTTTGTTGACGAATGCGTGTTCGAACGATGACCAGCCGACGTCGACGGTCGATGCGTTGGACACTGAGCTGACCGATCAGGACACCGCCGATCCGGCCTTTACCTCAAAGTTGGAGGAATCACTATTGCAATCCAACTTAATGGTCAGTGATGCTCAGGATGAGACACACGATGCGATGATTAGCTCAGACTTTGACAATAACGCGGAACAACATCGGGTTGACTTTATTGATGAGGTTTTAGCTGAGTCCACACGCGACTCAGAACAGGATGCTGAGACCATGGCAGGTAAATTCGAGGAGCTCAAATCCATTGAGCACGCTCCTTTGGATGTAATAGGTGATTCAAACGAGTAAATCCGCATTCACGCGTTTAGTTCAGTGCCCCAAACCTTTCGAGTCAGCGCGAACCCTGCATTAGAAATATGATAAAAGTATCATAAATGCGAGTATTTCTAGGTTTATTTAAAATATAGCTTGCATTTAGCGCAATAAATGATAAAAATGATAGAGCCTACTCTATTATATTTATCATTAAAATGAGCAACCAAAACGAAAAAGAGTTTTATACCACCATTGAAGCGGCTAAATTACTTGGTGTTTCAGTGCGAACTGTCCAGTTGTGGGTAGAAAACGGATCGCTGGAGGCATGGAAAACAGCAGGCGGGCATCGCCGCATTGTTGCGAAGTCGGTTGAAGACCGCTTGGCCGGCAAGCCCAGTCTGGATGTGGTTCATAACTATGCCAAGAAGAAAAAACGCATTTTGGTCGTTGAAGACAATCCGACGGTGGCGAAGTTTTATCAAGCAGTCATTGATTCCTGGCAACAGCCACTGGAAGTCGTGGTGAAACATGATGGTTTCGAGGGCTTGGTGGAGATGGGAAAATCATTGCCTGATTTGCTTATTTCAGACATTTATATGCCAGGTATGGATGGCTTACAGATGATTCGCTCGCTATACAAGTCACAACTTTTATCCAGCGATAAGATCATCGTCATTAGTGGTTTGTCTAGTGACAGTATCGCCGAGCGAGGAGGAATCCCCGCGGAAGTGGCGTTCTTTAAAAAACCAGTCAATGTCGATGAACTGAAAACTACAATCTTTGAACGGCTCGAACTCGAGTCGTCGCCATCGAAATCAGCCGTCGGCACCTAAATCGTAGGGGAAAATATGAAGGGGATTATTCTGTCAGAGTTTGTCGAGTTTCTTGAAGAGACAGTTGGGCCAGACCATGCGCAAGCCATCATCGACAATAGTGGGGTCTCGTCTGGTGGAGCTTATTCACGAGTCGGGCGATACGATTATCAAGAACTAATCCAATTGCTGACCCAGGCAGTCACAGACACAGAGCATGATGCGGCTTTTTTATTACAGTCTTTCTCAGATCACTTGTTCAGCGTGTTTAAGCGCGATTACCAGGTATTCTTCGAAGGCGTTTCCTCAGCCGCAGAAATGTTATCGCAAATCGATAATCACATTCATGTTGAAGTCAAAAAATTATATCCAGACGCCGAGCTACCTAAGTTTGAATACCGTTCGGATGGTCAGCAGTTTACCTTAGATTACAAGTCACCACGGCCGTTGGCGGCGGTCGCCCATGCTCTGGTAAATGCCTGTATAAAATATTTCGGCAATCGAGAAACACTGGTCTCTTACAACATTGCCGATGATCAATGTGCTGCTAAGTTCGTGATTCAGCTAAGCTAAGCTGGATCGTTCAGGCCTTTACTCGGGGGAATACAAGGCGATGTCCAACGACCTGGAAAATCAATTACGTTTGGCACGGTCACGCGCCGAACGGCTCAAAACTGCACGGGATCAGGCGGAGATTTTGCTTGAACAAAAGTCTCGAGAACTGTACGTCTTGAACCAGCAATTGGAACAGGCTCAAAAGGGGTTGGAAGATGAAGTTAAACAGGCGACCTACGAATTATCAGTGAGTAACCAGCGGTTGCAGAAAACACTCAATGAGCGCCTGCGTTTTATTGGGCAAATGAGTCACGAAGTTCGCACACCGTTGAATGCGATCACGGGGCTTTCCGAGTTACTGCTCAAAACAGCGTTGTCATCCACGCAGTATGATTATGCGGACACCATCAACAGTGCTGCTAGATCGTTGATCGTGCTCCTGAATGATATGCTCGACATCACCAAAATTGAGGCCGGAAAGCTGGTGTTACACCCGGTAGATGTTGACGCCGTTCGTATTCACCGCAATCTGGTTTCCATGTTCCAGCTGGAAGCTGATGAGAAAAATATTGAATTGGTTCTGGAGTTAGATTCGTCCTTACCTTCCTTCGTGCGTTTAGATAAAGGCCGTTATCGACAGATACTCAATAATCTGGTCTCGAATGCGATTAAAAATACTGACAGCGGCTCAGTCAAGATTATCGTGTTATTTGTTCCGGATGAAAGCAATCCGAATACCGGAGAGCTTCGCGTCAAGGTAGTGGACACGGGTGTGGGCATACCGGAAGAACAGATCGAAAAAATCTTTAATGCATATGAACAGCTAGGTAATCCACAATGCGGGCTTGGGCTTGGCTTGGCCATCTGCAGTCAACTTTGCGCGTTAATGCAAGGTGGTATTCGTTGCCATAGTGAATTAGGGCGTGGCAGTGTATTTGAGGTATGGCTCCCGACCGAAATTTCTACTTCGCAGTTGGTAGAGGCACGCGCGTCTGCCACCACGATTGCCAGGGACACTGCGTATAAACCACGCATCTTGGTGGCGGAGGACAATCCCATCAACCAGAAGGTGTTATCCGCTCAGTTGGCACAACTCGGTCAAGAAGCCGATATGGTGGAAAATGGCGCAGAAGCCTTACAACGTTTGCAATCTCAGGACTATGATCTGGTGTTGATGGATATTATTATGCCGGTGATGGACGGCGAGCAGGCGATCAGAGCCATCCGCGAAGGCGATGCGCGGATAGCGAGCCACTATTGCGTAGCACTCACTGCATCGAATTATCAGGATCAAAAACAACGCTTATTAGCGCTGGGGTTTGATGGCTTTCTGGGCAAACCTCTAAGCTTAAATGAATTGGCCACGACGCTGGCGCAAGTGCCACTCAGGCAGGGTGCGGTTGTGCCCAATGATGACGAGCAACCCTCCAGTTTTGATTCGAGTTATTTTCAGGCCCAGTTCGGCGATATCTGGGAGACTGTGTTCGTCGATATCGCAGAAACGTTTCTCAACCATACAGAATCCAGCCTAGTTGCGTTGCAGTCCGCAATTGACGCGGGGCAGACGGACTCGATTTCGAAAATAGGCCATTCATTAAAAGGTGCTGCAGCGAGTATGGGGGAAGGCCCTCTATCCACATTATTTGAAAAGATTGAGCGTGAACCTGAGTCGATCCAGCTTACTGACTGGCAGGATGAGGTTCTCGCGAAATGGGCTGCGGTCTCTTCTGCTATTCGTCAAGAGCTAACGCGGATTGCCAATAAACAACAGGCGTCGGGTTGAACCATGGGGTGGGTTAAATCATTGCAAAAACGAGTTGCGAATAATGTCTTTTTGACCAATTTAGGCTGGCTCGGGGCGAGCGAAGTCGTGGTGCGGGGGACGCGGTTAATCACCGCGGTGGTTCTGGCAAGGATGCTAGACCCGCTCGCGTTTGGTCTCGCCGCTTTGGTGCTGACCGTCAACGAATTGATCCGGGTGTTCAGCCGCAACGGTATCGGAGCCAAGATTGTACAATGCGACGAAAGCCAGCTAGCGGACGTTTGCAACACTGCATATCGATTGAATCTGGTTTTTTGTTTTAGTTTATTCCTGCTTCAAGTAGCCATTGCGTATCCAATCGCAGATTGGTATGACGCGCCAGCACTCGTGCCCATGTTGCAGGTGCTCGCTTTAACCTACTTGCTGATGCCTTTTGGAATGGTGCATGCCGCGCTGGTGCAGAGACAACAGCGGCTCAAGTCAGTGGCTATGATTGATGGTGGCCAGGTGGCGACCGATAACCTAATCACTGCTGTGCTGGCGCTCTGTGGGCTTGGTGCATGGGCAATTGTGTTGCCCAAGTTTCTTACCACACCGATCTGGTTGATCGGATACCGGCGCTCAGTATCATGGCGACCCAGTGGCCCGCTGTTCGGTTTGCAGCTCTGGCGTGAAGTATTGGAATTCGGACGTTATTTTTTGAGTATTGAGGTGCTAAAAGCCGCACGGCTGAACCTCGATAATATGCTCATCGGACGTTTGTTGGGCATGG